>NZ_KV792576.1:721-1212 GCF_001808265.1 Klebsiella sp. HMSC16A12 | reverse complement strand
GCCGGATAAGGCATGTATGCCGCCATCCGGCATAAATGGAGCGCACCAGTTGTAGCCCGGCTAAGCGTAGCGCCAGCCGGGAACGCTCCTTCAACAACGCTATCGCATCAGAACCACGCCTCAAACATCCCACCGACGTTCAGCGAATCCAGCTGCTGGTCCTGGGTGCCGTTCACCTTCGCGGTGTGCTCGTTATCCACCTGGCCGCCGGTCACGTAGAAGCGCAGCATCGGACGGAACTCCGGCCCCATGCCGATGGCGATGTTCTGCGACAGCGTCAGCTTCCAGCCGTGGTTATCCCCGCCCTGCTCGTAATCCACGCGCTGGTAGCCCGCTTCCAGCCAGGTGGAGTGCACGTCGTTCCAGAAGTACATCGGCCGGACGATGGCGCCGTAGTTTTTGCGGTTGTCGGTATTATCTTTGCCGTTGTCGTAGTCGTGGAAGGCCAGCAGATATTCCACCTGCGCCTGCTGGGTGAACTTATGGCTGCC
>NZ_KV792576.1:0-701 GCF_001808265.1 Klebsiella sp. HMSC16A12 | reverse complement strand
CTATCGCATCAGAACCACGCCTCAAACATCCCGCCGACGTTCAGCGAATCCAGCTGCTGGTCTTTGGTGTTGTTGACCTTCGCGGTGTGCTCGTTGTCCACCTGGCCGCCGGTCACGTAGAAGCGCAGCATCGGACGGAACTCCGGCCCCATGCCGATGGCGATGTTCTGCGACAGCGTCAGCTTCCAGCCGTGGTTATCCCCGCCCTGCTCGTAATCCACGCGCTGGTAGCCCGCTTCCAGCCAGGTGGAGTGCACGTCGTTCCAGAAGTACATCGGCCGGACGATGGCGCCGTAGTTTTTACGGTTGTCGGTGTTGTCCTTGCCGTTGTCGTAGTCGTGGAAGGCCAGCAGGTATTCGATCTGCGCCTGCTGGGTGAACTTATGGCTGCCCTCGAAGCTGGCGTAGACTGTGGTCAGGTCGTCGGTTTTGTTGTAGACGCTGTTATCCGAGTTGTCGGAATAGCGCAGGATCACCTTGTTCACCCCGCTGTCGTTGGTGTGGCTCAGCACCAGGCCGCCCTGCCAGGCTTCGAGACGCGCGTCGCTGTCCACCGCCTTTGAGTCAAAGCCGTAGTTGGCGTACATCTCGACGTCGATCGGCCCGGCCTTGATGTTGTGGGTTTTGGTGGTCAGCGCGTAGTGGCCGTTGTCGCCGGTGTCGGAGCTGCCGGTACAGGTGATGCGCGACGGGTTGGTCTC
>NZ_KV792575.1:0-2636 GCF_001808265.1 Klebsiella sp. HMSC16A12 | reverse complement strand
ATGCCGGGCAGGAACAACGGGTGTCTACTGTACGCGACAATCAACGCACCGGGTAAGAGCTGAAGGCAATACTCTATTGTATGCGATGTCCGGTTAAATGGCCGAGCATCGCCGGGTATGCACCAATAGGGTCTACTGTATGCGAGAGTCGACATATAACCCATGTTAAGTGTCTACTGTGTGAGGCAACCTGTGAAGCCTCGTGGGTAAAGGTCTACTGTACTCGATGGTTAGGAACGATCACTTACTGACCATGGATATAGCTCCAGTGGTCTGTATTATTCTGCCGTCCGAGAGTGATATGAGTTCGCAGTCCAAGAACCATCAGAAGATTACACTGACTATTTTAACTATAAGAAACTGAATTATATACCTATTAATCAACCTCAATAGAGATGCTGGATATGTTTCCAGAAACCTAAAATTACAAAAATTGACAGTTGCTACATATTTGTATGAGTTTTAAACTATCTCTGCAACACACGGAAAAATGTTTCATTATGGGAATAAAAAATGAACAAAAGTACAATTGCATTGATGATGGCCATGCTTTCAGGTACTGCTTATGCTGACTCTACGCAGTTAACGCCAAATTTCTCACCGGAAAGTGTAACTGTATCTACCTCCGCCGGGATGTTAAGCGGTAAATCTCATGAAATGGTTTATGATACTGGTACAGGAAGAAAGGTCAGCCAGCTGGACTGGAAGATCAAGAATGTAGCCATTTTAAAAGGCGACATTTCCTGGGATGCATATTCGTTTCTGACACTGAATGCACGAGGCTGGACATCCCTGGCTTCCGGGGCTGGTCATATGGACGACTATGACTGGATGAACGATAATCAATCGGGATGGACTGACCACTCATCCCACCCCAGCACGAACGTCAACTATGCCAATGAATTCGATCTGAACGCAAAAGGCTGGGTTTTCCAGAATGAAAACTATAAAGCGGGTGTAATGGCTGGTTATCAGGAGACTCGATTCAGCTGGACTGCAACCGGTGGTTCCTATAACTACGATAATGGTGCATATACTGGAGAATTCCCTGCTGGTGAACGTGGAATTGGCTATAGCCAGCGGTTTTCCATGCCGTACATTGGCCTTGTAGGTCAGTATCGTATTAATGATTTTGAGTTCAATGCATTGTTTAAATTCAGTGACTGGGTTCGGGCGCACGATAACGATGAGCACTACATGCGGGATTTAACTTTCCGTGAGAAGACGACCAGTTCACGTTACTATGGCACTTCAATTGATGCCGGATATTACGTAACTCCGAACGCCAAAGTATTTGCTGAGTTCACCTACAGTAAATATGAGGAGGCTAAGGGAGGGACTCAGATTATTGATACTAACAGTGGCGAGTCCGCCTCCATTGGGGGAGATGCCGCCGGGATATCAAATAAAAACTATACGATTACAGCGGGCCTGCAATATCGATTCTAAGTAAAAAATCTTGATTAGGAGGATTTGTTCCATTTCAATCGTTACCTAATCATGACACATGCCATATTTAATGCCAGAGTAACAGCTCTGGCATTGAAAGATTTCATAAATTAAAAGTCAGGCATACCCGTCAAGCGTAGAAGATGAAATCCACATAAAAAACAGAACCATATTATGATGCAGCACCATATCATCCATCAAGATTTCGGAGGATATAAGAACAGAATTTATTAAGATATGGAAATATCGAGGTTCCTGTATTTTCTGTCTACTACAGTAGACCACCGGGAAAAGAGATAACATGTATACGCCCGGATTTCAGAAATCGGATTAACTGAATACCATAACACAAAAGCGATAATTCAAAAGAGACAGCCACATGCACTAAATCAGATCGGTTTCCTGATTTTGGTTTAACCTGACACTTAAAGCTAATGTATGTGTACATTAGCTTTAGCTGGGGAAAAGATACGTGAGAGCTGAAACGCAAGAAGCTATGCGGATGTTTTTGGGGGGACGTTGCTACACGGCTAAACAGCTCGAAAAGGACTATCTCTCTGAAGTGGCAGGTTACAGCGACGACCGCTGGGAAGCGCCGCAAAGAGCTGCGCGGCTGGCGGCAGCGGTAAAACGCTACAAAACCTCTGAGATGCTGCGTTTTATTTTTGCCACCATCGCGTATGATCCCGACCCGGATCTGACGCCGCTTGCCGTGAGGCGGCTGTGTCAGGCCTTGTTCGGCAGAACCGGTAGCCAGTGGCTTATAGTGGAAATTTTCGGGGTGAAGGGACGGCAGCACCGCAGCGATGACAGCACTCCGGAGTCCGTTGAAAAAATGGCAACCAGATATCGTCACGCCGCAGGGCTGCACTGGGCGGCAACTCTGGCGGAAATTGAGCGGGAAAAGCGCAACTATCAGACCCAGGTTAAGGCATCCAGGAAGGGAGAAGGGTAAATAACATAAATTTAATGCTAATGTACGCATACATTAGCATTACGCTAAAGTGGCTATACCACCAGTTTTTGTATCCAGATGGCTTACTGACATGTTTCCCTGCACGGTTATTCAGGTCTGAATGCGACAGGGGCCTACATCACAGAAGGGGATTGAGAACTGGAATGCGCTGGTCTGTTTTGCACCAGCGCTACGGGGTTTGATCTTACCCAGCAATAGTGGACACGCGACT
>NZ_KV792574.1:0-55125 GCF_001808265.1 Klebsiella sp. HMSC16A12 | reverse complement strand
AACACTATCAGTAAGTTGGAGTCATTACCAAAACGTTACAGAAAACACTTCTTTAAAAGCCTCTCGGGGTTTACACCAGGGTTGCTTTCCCCGGAGACCGATGCACTTAAATTCCATGCTCTTATCGCTGAGCCAAGGCATCAAAACTACCATCACGGTCAGTGATAAAAGCTCCCGCGGGCTCAGAAGTATCTCGATTATCCATGGCTCATAGCACCGTAACGTAAGCGGCAATGAGCAATGCCATCTTAATAATATTTTATATCCAGCCCTCCCTCTTCAAACCGTTAATCCAGTAATTTCATCTCCAGCGCCCGGCTCATCGCTTGAGTGCGGCTATTCACTTTAAGCTTCGCGTAGATGTTTTTGATATGCCATTTGACCGTCTCGGCAGAAATAGCGAGGGAGCGAGCGATTTCTTTGTTCATCTGACCTTCAGCAATCAGCTGTAATATCTGAAACTCACGCTCGCTGAGCTCGCCAGGAATATCGGGGCTTCCACTATTAAACGGTGTTCCGTCTACAGGCCCGCGCTTGTCTGCCCAGGATCCCTGCAC
Source organism: Klebsiella sp. HMSC16A12 (assembly GCF_001808265.1). Classification (NCBI taxonomy): domain Bacteria; kingdom Pseudomonadati; phylum Pseudomonadota; class Gammaproteobacteria; order Enterobacterales; family Enterobacteriaceae; genus Klebsiella; species Klebsiella sp. HMSC16A12. The sequence continues at coordinate 54,568 of NZ_KV792574.1, read as the reverse complement.
TCCCCTTTTCTCTGTCCAAGCCGAAGAGGATTCATTCATACCGATAAGCAAAGGTTGCAAGGTATCGCCAGCGTCAAGAAAGAGGCCCGTGAGATGCTGTTGTTCAGCCAGCTGCACGACTGGCTGAAATGTCGTGCGCGCAGCGGCAGTTTTGCCACTGTTCCACAAGGCCAATGACCAGAGCGTACGCAGACGCGCTGCGGTTAACCTGTCCCCCCGGCTTTCCTGATCGGAGACCATCTCAGCCAGTAAAACGCAGGCTTGCGGTGCCTGGCCTCTGGCGAGAAGAAGCCGGCTGCGGCTAAGGGATGCAGACATAACGATGGCGCGTTGGCAGGGATGTTCGGCATCCATTCTGAAGCTGGCGGCCATTTGTTCAAGCTGTCGCTGCAGTTGCTCTGCGCCGGTGAAATTGCCGCGCTGCAGTCGCACCCTCACCTGCTCGGCTAACAACATGGCCTGGAGCCGTTGCCAGCCGCGAGACACCGCAAGACGCTGCGCATGCTCCAGCAATCGCTCGGCCTCATAGGGCATATCGTTATCTAAGGCCTGACGCGCGAGATAGGTATAGCAACGACTCAGCGCGTCGGGTGGACTGAATCGGTCGATGAATTCGAGCCGGTCGGCTAACAGATGCTCGGGCGAGTCACCCCTCTGACATTCATAGGCTATCTCCGCCAGCAGCGGCGCCAGCGTCGCGCCACTGGTCGACTGGGTACCGGTATAACATTCAGCCTGGCGCAACGTTTTCTCTGCATACCACCCGGCTTTTCCCAGATCGCCCTGACAAAGATGGCACTGGGCAATAATAAACGCGCGATAAACCGAAACAAACAGATTATCTAAAGGACTTTCCGGAGAGGGCATATGCTGTTGAACCTCCAGCGCGTCGTGATAGCGCTGGTTAACAACATGGCAATAGCTGAGAATATTGCATATCAGACCATCAACCCAGGTGTCGCCGCAGGGCACTTCGGCCAGCAACGGCTGAACTATAGCCAGACTCTCCGGGATGTTTTCCGCAAAGGCTTCGCAAATTGCCCGCACAACGCGCAATTTACACCAGGTGCTGCGGGTTAAATCCTCACGATGATGAAGTACCATCTGATCGAGGTTATCAAGCAGCTGCCTCGACTCATCAAAGTGGAAATAATGCGCCAGTGCCCAGGCCAGGTTAATTTGCAGGTCAATGCGCGACGGATCGGTGCTGGGCGGTAAATGATGCATCCATGAGATCAGAGTATCGATATCCCCTTCTTCCGCCAGTGACTGAGCGCTTGCGCCGTCCTGCACGGGGCTATGCACCGGCTTGCCTGCGCTGAGCGCATGGCGTACCGCCTCAGACCACAGCTTCTGTTCGACGAACCAATGACTGGCTAATTCATGCAGCTGTTTGCGGTCAATATCGTTGTTCTGCTGCAGCATGGTCCGAAGATTTTCCTGCAACAGAGGATGGTAGCGAAACCAGTAGCCTTGTTCGTCAAGGGCTGACAAAAAAAGGTTGTGTCGCTCAATCCATGCCAGCATCGCTTTACTATCATCACGTCCAGTCACTGCATTGCATAGTTCGGCATTTAACCGACTGAGGAAGGACGTTTTCACCAGGAAATCGAGAACCTCTTCCGGCAGCGGATCCAGTACCACCTCTTTCAGATAGCGGGCAATGGATCGTGTTCCTCCATGCATATTACGCAACAGATGCTCGGGATCATTCTGTAATTCTGCCGACAATGAAGCGATCTTCATGCCCGCGATCCAGCCCTCTGTCACGGACTGTAGCCGCTGTGCATGATGGTTGCTGAGGGGTAGCGCAACCGTGCGGCTAAAATAGTGTTTTGTTTCTTCGAGCGTGAATTGCAGGTCTCGATCATAGATCTCCACCAGTTGGTCCTGGGCCTGCAGCTGGCTCAGCGCAAGATTCGGGTGGAAACGGCTGCCAATGATCAGATGCAAGGCGGCAGGCGCATGCTTGATTAAATACCCCAGCGCTTCATAGACCCCACGATCGTTAATCACGTGGAAGTCGTCGATAATCAGGTACACGTCATGCGGGCAGTAGTGTAGCTGGTTAATGAGCCCGGCCAGCAGTTGCTCGGAGCTGGAGAGCTTCTGCTCTTCCATGTCACGCCAGAAATCGGCGTCCCAGTCAGCATAGAGTGGACGCAATGCTTGCAGCAGATAAGGAATAAACTGCCATACGTCATCATCATCCTCATCGAGGCTCAGCCAGGCGATACGTTCGCCCTGGGCGACCATCTGCTGATGCCATTGCGCCAACAGCGTGGTTTTGCCAAATCCAGCGCCGGCGCAGACGACGCCCAGCCGGCACTGCTGAACGGGACTGAGAAGCTGAAGCAGCCGGGGGCGCTCCAGCAATTGTATTGAGGAGCGAGGCGGGACGAATTTGGTCAGGATTAGCGGCAAGCCTCGCGTCAGCCGCAATGGCCCGGAGACCAGTGAGGGTGATTGGCGACCTTCTAAATCCAATGGCTTCATCCGTGGTGTCTACTCACTTTGTTTTTTTCAATTGTAAGCCAGCCCCCGGGATGACATGGGGCAGCCAAACTTTATTGCTACACAAAATTTAGAAAGTTTGACCTCAAGCATGAAAACCCCCACCTACCCCCCCATGAAGGTGGCTTCGCACTCCCTTTAACCGCTCGTAGATTCATTGCATGGGTGTGGCCAGGGTTATCCGCCCTGTCTGTTGGCCCCGCCTGGGTGACCTTTATTGAGGAGAATTAAACGATGCTCAGCAAACAGGCGTTATTGCAGGCTTACCGCAAGATGCGGGAGATCAGAACATTTGAAGAGCGGTTGCATCAGGAAAATACCAGCGGTGATATTCCGGGCTTCATTCACCTTTACACCGGTGAGGAGGCCATCGCGGTGGGGGTCTGCGAAAATTTAACGAACGCAGATTTTATTGGTTCAACACACCGTGGACATGGCCACTGTATTGCTAAAGGTTGCGACATTCACGGCATGATGGCCGAAATATTCGGTAAGGACAGCGGGTTATGTCGCGGTAAGGGCGGGTCGATGCACATTGCCGATCTGTCGAAAGGAATGCTGGGGGCGAACGCTATCGTTGGGGGAGCCCCTCCCCTGGCCATCGGCGCCGCGCTAACGGCAAAGACGCTAAAAACCGGCAACGTCGGTGTCTCTTTTACGGGCGATGGTGGTTCTAATCAGGGCCTGGTCTTTGAAGCCATCAATATGGCCGTCGTGCTCCAGCTTCCAGCCGTCTTTATTTTCGAGAATAACGGTTACGGCGAAGGGACCGGCCATGACTACGCCGTGGGTGGGCGTGATATCGCCCGGCGCGCCGCTGGCTTCGGCCTGCCGGCAGTGACCGTCGATGGCACCGATTTCTTTGCCGTTTATGAGGCAACCTCAGAGGCGGTCAAGCGTGCGCGAGAAAGCGGTGGCCCAAGCGTCATTGAGGCCAAAGCCTTCCGCTGGCATGGTCATTTTGAGGGCGATCCCGCGCTATACCGCGCGGAAGGTGAAGTGCAACGCCTGCGTGAACAACATGATCCGCTGAAGATTTTTACCGCTAAGGTCAAGCGACAAATCACCCAGGAAGAACTAACGGCGATTGACGAGGAAGTAGAAGCCCTGGTCAACGATGCCGTATTGAAGGCCCGCGCCGCTGCCTACCCGGCTCCGGAAGACCTGCTGACAGACGTGTACGTCTCATACTGAGGGTGATAACCATGACAATAAAAACCTATCGTGAAGCGGTCAAGGAAGCCCTGGCTCAGGAAATGGAACGCGATGAACGCGTGGTGCTCATCGGTGAAGACTTGCGTGGCGGTCATGGCGGAAATGCGCCCGAAGAGGCGAAAATAGAAGCCTTTGGCGGTGTGCTGGGTGTCACTAAAGGGCTGTGGACGCAGTTCGGCTCCGATCGGGTGATCGACACGCCCATTACCGAGTCGGCCATCATCGGTATGGCGGCCGGCGCCGCAGCGACGGGTTTGCGGCCGGTCGCGGAATTGATGTTCATGGATTTTTTTGGCGTGAGTCACGATGCGCTGTACAACCAGGCGGCTAAGTTCCGCTACATGTTTGGTGGCAAAGCCAGGGCCCCGCTGGTGATGCGAGGTATGATCGGCGCGGGGTTTTCCGCCGCGGCCCAGCATTCACAGTCACCCTATAATATCTTTGCCACCACCCCAGGGCTGAAGGTGGTGGTGCCCTCGACGCCTTATGACGTCAAGGGTCTGTTAATCCAGTCCATTCGCGACGACGACCCGGTGGTATTCTGCGAGCATAAAATGCTGTACGACCTCAAGGGCGAGGTACCGGACGAGAGCTATACCATCCCGCTAGGTGTAGCCAACTATACCCGCGAAGGAGAGGACGTCACCATCATTGCGCTGTCGGCAATGGTGCATAAAGCCAACCAGGTGGCGGACAAGCTGGCCAAAGAGGGGATCTCGGTCGAGGTAGTCGACCCGCGAACCATTTCGCCGCTGGATGAGGAAGGGATTCTGGAATCGGTGGCTTCCACAGGGCGGGTCGTGATTGTCGACGAATCCGCGGCACGCTTCGGTTTTGCTCATGATGTCGCGGCGCTGATTGCGTCCCAGGCATTCCATTTCCTCAAAGCGCCCGTTCTGCTGGTGACGCCGCCACACACGCCGGTCCCGTTCTCCCCTGCTCTCGAAAAACTCTGGATCCCTGGCGTTGAACGTATCGAAGCCGCCGTCCGTCAAGTGCTGGAGGATTAACCTATGAGCGAAATCAAGACGCTTGAAATGCCAAAGTGGGGGCTTTCCATGGAGGAAGGCTTGCTCGCTCGATGGGCAATCCAGGAGGGTGACGATTTCATCAGAGGGCAGGAAATCTGTGAGATTGAAACCAGTAAAATCGTCAATGTGCTGGAGGCACCTTTTGCCGGTACATTACGCCGGATAATCGCCCGAGAGGGTGAGACGCTTCAGGTTGGCGCTGTGCTGGCTCTGGCGGCTGACGCGTCGGTCAGCGATGCTGAACTGGACGAATTTGTTGCCAGCCTGGCGACGGCGAAACCCGCAGCCCCAGGCCCGGAGGCTGCCGCGCCGGACGTAGCGGCACAGGCAGGCGCTAAGCCAGCTTCCGTTGTTTCGCCGCCATCCAACAGCCCCGAGCCCCCTGTTGGGCAGACCGTCATCCCCGTCAGTCTGCAAGGTGTGACCGATGTGACTCAGGTTAATGCCACGCCCCATGCGTTACGACTGTCTGCCCGCTGGGGTGTCGACCTGAAAAAAGTCCGCGGCAGCGGGCGCGGGGATCGTATCTCTGTTTCTGATCTGGAAAGCGCGATCGTTGCCGCCGGCGGTCGCCTGGCCTCTCCGACGCCCCCCGTTCGTCGCAGCAAAGCGCCCCGCTCGCATGCCGATGACAGCCAGGTATCGGCCACCCCGCTGGCGCGCCGCCTGGCCGGCAAACTGGGTATCAACTTGCATGACTGCCGAAGCAGCGGTTCACGCGGTCGGGTAAGTCGCGATGATGTGCTGGCCGCGGCGTTGTTACTCGACGAGCACCCGCAGACCAGTCCTGTGCAGGAGAGTGCCCCGGCCCCCTTTGAGAGCATTCCGATGTCCGGTATGCGGCGGGCTATCGCTTCTCGCCTGCAAACGTCCAAGCAACAGTCTCCCCATTTCCGTTTGAGCGTCGATCTCGATCTGGAGCGACTGTTAGCGTTACGTCAGGACATTAACCGCGAAGTACCCGGCGTCAAGATTTCGGTGAATGACCTGCTGGTGAAGGCCTGCGCCCTGGCGCTGGTGGCCGTGCCTGACGTCAATATCCAGTTTGATGAAGCGGCACAAAGTATCCGCCGCTTTACGGATGCCGACATTTCGGTGGCCGTTGCGCTGCCTGCCGGGCTAATTACCCCTATTGTTCGCTCGGCGAACCGGAAATCGATCAGCGACATATCGAACGAAATTCACTCGCTGGTGACCAGAGCCAAAGCGGGCACGCTGAAGCCGGAAGAGTTCCAGGGCGGGACCTTTAGCCTGTCAAATCTGGGGATGCTCGGCGTCCGGCAGTTTGACGCCATCATCAATCCACCGCAAAGCGCAATCCTCGCCATTGGCGCCGGCGAGGTCCGGGCGGTAGTACGCGACGGGCAAATCGTCGCGCGCCAGCAAATGACGGTATCGCTATCCTGCGATCACCGGGTCATCGATGGCGCGGCAGGTGCGGCTTTTCTCCGGGAACTCAAGCGACTGATTGAAACCCCGACCTTGATGTTTATCCAGGAGACGAGCTATGCACGATAAATACGATGTGCTGATCATCGGCGGGGGTCCTGGGGGATACGTTGCCGCCATCCGTGCCGGCCAGCTAGGGCTTCGTACCGTATTAGTGGAAAAACAACATCTGGGCGGCATCTGCCTGAACTGGGGATGCATTCCAACCAAGGCGCTGCTGCATGGCGCTGAGGTTGCGCACACTATCACCCATGCCAGTCAGCTGGGCATCGGCGTGGGTGAGGTGAACGTCGATCTGCAGAAACTGGTGCAGTTTAGCCGTGCCGTATCGCAACAGCTCACCGCTGGGGTTGCGTACCTGTTGAAGAAAAATGGCGTGAGGGTGATTGATGGCACCGCGCGGCTGCGCGGCAAGGGGCAAATCACGGTCGAGGATGCCCGAGGGGAGGCGCGCGATTACCGGGCCGATCACGTGATCCTGGCAACCGGCGCCCGACCACGCGCATTGCCAGGCATAGCGCCAGATGGCGAACATATCTGGACCTATTTCGAGGCGCTGCGGCCTAAGCTTTTACCCAAGTCGCTCTTAATCATCGGTTCAGGGGCGATTGGCGTCGAGTTCGCCAGCCTTTATAACGATCTGGGCTGTAAAGTGACGCTGGTCGAGCTAGCGTCGCAGATTTTGCCAGTGGAAGATGCCGAGGTGTCTGCAGCAGTGCGTAAGTCATTCGAAAAACGCGGTATTCAGATCCATACCCAGACCCTGGTGACGCAAGTACAGCTCACCGATACCGGGGTGCGCTGCACACTAAACAACACCGGCGGCGAATATTCTCAGGATGTCGAACGTGTGCTGCTGGCGGTTGGCGTACAGCCGAATATTGAAGATCTGGGGCTGGAAGCACTGGGCGTCGAGTTAGACCGCGGTTTTATCAAGACGGACGCGGCTTGTCGCACTAACGTATTCGGGCTTTATGCCATCGGCGATGTAGCCGGCCCGCCGTGCCTGGCGCACAAGGCCAGCCACGAAGGCGTGATCTGCGTTGAGACACTGGCCGGTGTCGAAGGCGCCCACCCTCTCGATCGCGACTATGTGCCTGGTTGCACTTATGCCCGGCCCCAGGTTGCCAGTCTGGGCCTGACGGAATCGACGGCCCTGGCCAGGGGACGGCCCGTCAGGATCGGTAAGTTCTCTTATCAGAGCAATGGTAAGGCGCTGGCCAGCGGCGAGACAGAGGGTTTTGTGAAGACGATTTTCGATGCTGAAACCGGCGAGTTGCTGGGCGCGCATATGGTTGGCGCACAGGTCACGGAACAGATCCAGGGCTTTGGCATCGCCCGTCACCTGGAGGCCACAGACGAAAGTCTCCTGTCGATGATCTTTGCGCATCCGACACTTTCCGAAGCGATGCATGAATCAATCCTCGCGGCCTGCGACCAACCGTTGCATCAATAAAAAATAAGGGAGGCGATAGCTGTGCGATACGGAGTAAGTTCCCGTTATCCCTCCCGCACTCCCCGGCAGAAGATCCCCAACAACGGTTACGACAGGATCTATTGATCTGAAACGCTAAGCGCCATGCGTAAATTCTGTATGTTTAGTAGACAACCAAACGACAGGAGGAGCGCTCTATGACACAGCACGAAAGGTTTTGCCAGGCCTGCGGAATGCCGATGTCCGCACCCGATGCGCAAGGGGCCAGCGATAAATATTGCGCGTATTGCAGCGACAGCGACGGTAATCTGAAATCCTGGGAAGAGGCCGTATCCGGTCTGGCGGCTTTTCTCGACGCCTGGCAAAAGGTGGGCGTAGCGGAATCACGGAAACGGGCAAAACGTTACCTGACGGCGATGCCTGCCTGGGCGCACAAAGCGGACGAGTAATTTGCCCGGGCGGCAGGAGGAAATCATCCCGGGGACAGACCGCCATGCCGACAACATTGCTATAGCGTTTTTGTACGCCATCCGGACAGGAATAAATACGCGTTTGGGGATGACGACCTGCAGGCTGGAGCATGCATGGATGCGTTCTTCATGCGGATGAAATAAACGCCTGGCGTTCTCCCCTTGTCCGGATGCGTTATTGCCTGGTTTTTAAGGGGTCGGTTTCTGTATTTAACCCAGAACTTCTCAGGTAATACAACATATTGATGTGATGAATCTCTCATTTCAACGATACCAACTGGACAATAAGTTATCGCGTGTGTTAGTTATTTAATCACGCAAGAGAACAGATTTAATTTAAACAAAAGTTAAACCTTTCTCACTTTGCTAAAAAATTGCATTGATAATGCTTTGGATCCCTGAACCATTATCAAAAGGGTATGTGAACAGAAAGCCCTCAGAGACGCGAGTCTCTGAGGGCTTTTTTTTTGTTTTTTTATCTCAGGAGTAAATAAATGTCTAAAGAACGTCGTCTCTCAAGAATATTCGCAAAAGACGGTAAATCCGTGACCTTAGCGCTGGATGGCTACTATTTTTCCACGAAAACAAATGGTATTGATAATACGATAAATCAGCTCCCTGCTCTGGTGGAACACGGCCTGGATTGCGCGCTCGTCACGTACGGCATGTTGAAGAATTATCGGGAAGCATTGAACAGCGTTCCCGTTGTGTTACGCGTCGACAGCACGGTCAGTATCTTTGACAATACCGTTCCCGATACTACCCCCGTTTTTTCCGTCGAAGATGCGCTTAAAGTCGCTGCCGAGGGCGTGGTCTGCATGACCTTCCCCGGCGCCTTCAATGAAGAAAAAACCCACATTATGGCGATGCAACTCGCACAGGCAGCGGATCGCTGGAATGTACCGCTGATTGTCGAATCGCTCCCGTATGGTTATCCCGTCACCAGCGATGACTCTAACAATCCGGCCATCATCGCTGCATCGGCCCGCGCAGCGGTGGAGCTGGGCGCGGACGTCATCAAAACGCGTTTTACCGGTTCACCAGAGGACCGACTGATCGTTGAAGCTGCTGGCGTGCCGGTGCTTGCCTTAGGAGGTCCAAAAACCGGCATCGACGGTTACTTCAAATTTGTTCAGCACTGTATGCAGATGGGTGCGAAAGGCGTGGCTGTGGGACGAAACATTACCCAGGATCCGCAGCCGGCGAAAGTGGTAGCAGGTCTGAATGCCATCATCCATGAAAACGCAACAGCGGAAGATGCATACAGCCTCTACATGGCTAAATAACATCGGAAATTAATATGATTTCAAATAACACCATCATCCCTTCCATCAGGAAGTATAAATACTTTGAGAAAGCATTATCCTGCCAGTCAGAATATGTGCTGCTATCCGAAGCGAATATCGGCAATCTGCAGTCGCTGATTGGCAAATGCCATCAAAGCGGTAAGAAGGTCCTCGTTCACCTTGAATTACTGGGCGGCTTTAAACCGGATCAGGCGGGGATCAATCTGCTGAAAAATTATTACAAGGTTGATGGTGTTATTTCTTCCAATCTCTCCGCGCTACGCTACGCCAAAAAAGAGGGATTGCTGACCGTATATCGGGTTTTACTTATCGATTCGCGATCGCTTGATCAGTCGCTCGATATTGTTAAACACAGTCCACCGGACGCAATTGAAATCTTACCTGCTGAATATGCCTGCCAGTGTCTGGAGTTGATTAGCCGAAATTTGAAAGGCTTTGATGTGGTATTCATCGCCGGAGGCTTTGTTAAGCGCAAATACCTTGTAGATAAAATATTCCATGCCGGATTTAAAGGGATAACCACCAGCGAGCCCGGCTTATGGTAACCAATAAGGAGTCCACGCGAATGAAAGATGAATACGTCATGGGCATCGACAATGGTGGAACCGTCACCAAGGCAGCCATCTATGACCGTAAAGGACAGGTGCTCGCCATCGCCTCAAAATCCACGCAGATGCTGACACCCCGGGAATTCCACACAGAGCGCAGTATCGATGAGCTGTGGGCCGCGAATGTCGAAGTGATTAAAAAAGCGATTGAGCAATCAGGTATCGACGCCAGCCAGATAAAAGGAGTGGCCGTCACCGGTCATGGTAACGGTCTGTATCTGGTCGACGAAGAAGGTCACCCGGTGCGTAACGGCATTATATCCACCGATAGCCGGGCAAAAGAGTACGTTGAGAGATGGCAACGCTCACCAGAATTCCTTACCGACATTTTGCCAAAAACGATGCAGTCCATCTGGGCCGGACAACCTGTCGCCCTGCTGGCATGGCTGAAGAATTTCGAGCCCGAGACGCTGCAAAAAGCGCGTTATATTTTTATGGTCAAGGACCTGATCCGTTTTTACCTGACCGGAGAGGCTTTTCTTGAGCTGACCGATATCTCAGGGACCAACCTGATCAACGTACGTGACTGCAAGTATGACGATGAACTACTGGCATGGTGGGGACTTGATGAACTGCGGGATAAATTGCCCCCCATCAAACGCTCAACAGAATGCTGCGGAAAAATCACTGACGACGTGGCCCGTCTGACCGGTTTATGCGCAGGTACGCCGGTTTCTGGCGGGGTGTTTGATATCTCGGCCTCTTCCATTGCCTCGGGGATTAACAGTCTCGATAAGATGGCGATCGTCACCGGCACCTGGAGCATAAACGAATACGTTACCGACCACCCGGTTATTGATAAAGATCTGTTTATGACCTCCATTTATCCCATTGAGGGTAAATGGCTCATCACCGAGGCCAGCCCCACCTCCGCGAGCAACCTGGAGTGGTTTATTAACAACTTTATGGAGAGCGATCGGAAAACCTCCGCCGAACAAGGATCGTCGGTCTATGACCTGTGTAATAAGCTGGTTTCGTCAACGACGCCGGATGAAAGCCACCTGTTGTTCTTTCCGTTCGTGTTTGGCTCTAACACCATTCCCGACGCCTCGGCCGGCTTTATCGGTGTCAACAGCTTCCATAAAAAAGCCCATTTTCTGCGGGCGATTTATGAGGGCGTGGCCTTCAGCCATCTCTACCACACCGAGCGCTTACGCAATATTAACCCGAAGCTAAGCCGCACTATTCGTATTGCTGGCGGCGTCACGAACTCCCCGGTCTGGCTGCAGATATTCGCCGATATCTTCCAGGCCACGCTGGAAATCGTTGACGTCAAAGAGCACGGGACCCTGGGTACCGCGATGACCGCCGCCGTTATGGTGGGCTGGTTTGCGGAGGTATTTGCTGCCTCAAACGACATGGTCCATGTCTCACGCACCGTCTCCCCTAATCCGGAAAACCACCGGGTCTACCAGACCAAATACCAGCTTTATAAAAACCTGTTATCAGAAATGCAGTCGCCGTGGAAAAGCTGCAGCAACTACATCGCGCACTAAGTGAGGAAAAAATGGATCTGAATTTAACGAATCGTACGGCCATCGTGACAGGCGGCGCAACCGGCCTGGGGAGAGAGTTTGTTCTTTCTCTCGCCAAAGAAGGCGTCAATATCTGCTTTACCTATATGCGTGAGGAAGAGTATCCCGAACGGCTGATCGAAACGGTGAAGGCCAGCGCGAACGTAGAGATCATCGCGGTCAAAACCGATCTCTCTGACGAACAGAGCCGGGAAAATCTGTTTGCCACCTGTATCGACAGACTGGGTAAAGCCGACATTCTGGTGAATAACGCCGGGATCTGGCTGAGCGGCTACGTCACCGAGATCAGCCCGCAGGACTGGGATCTGGTGATGAATGTCAATCTGAAAGCCATCTTCCATCTCAGCCAGCTGTTTGTAAATCACTGCCTGCAGCATGACCAGATGGGCAGCATTCTGAATATTACCTCGCAGGCCGCGTTCCACGGCTCCACGACGGGACATGCGCACTACGCGGCAAGTAAGGCCGGCCTGGTCGCCTTTGCTATCTCTCTGGCGCGGGAAGTCGCCAAACAAAAAATCAATGTGAACAATATCGCCGTCGGGATCATGGATACTGCGATGATCCGTAAGAACATTGAGCAAAACCCTGACTATTACGTCAGTCGTATTCCGGTGGGCCGCGTGGCCCAGCCGCAAGAAATTGCCGACATCGGTGTCTTCATGGTTTCTCCTAAGACCAGCTATATGACGGGAGCAACTCTGGACGTTACCGGCGGTATGTTGATGCGTTAATCTAGGGAGAATCATTATGAAATGTCTGGCAATTGCCGATCTGTTTATCAATGCAGCGATGATGGAATCAGGACTGAAAGCGCTCAGGGATAACGGGATTGAAGTAGAAGTACGCGAGTGGTCACATGGCTCCGTTGAGAAACTTCAGGAAGATAATCTGCGAGTTGAACAGGAAGGAGCAGAAGCCGTGGCCTTACCGGAAGCGCTGCTTCAGGGAACGGATGATATTGACATCCTGATCACTCAGTTTGCCCCGGTCAATACTGCGGTGTTCGATAAACTACCAAAGCTGAAATATGTAGGCGTGCTCCGCGGTGGCGTGGAAAACGTGAATCTTCAGGTGGCGAACGCCCGGGGCGTTGAGGTGATGAACACCCCGGGGCGTAACGCTCGCAGCGTCGCCGAATTCACGGTCGGCATGATCCTGGCGGAAATGCGCAATATCGCCCGTTCACACGATGCCCTGCGTGACAAATACTGGCGTAAAGACAGTCCGAACCATCAGGCGATCCCGGAGCTTGGCGGAAAAGTCGTGGGGCTGGTTGGCCTCGGTCATATTGCCCAACTGGTCGCGGGATTTCTCAGCGGCTTTGGCACGGAGATTATCTTTTACGATAAGTACGTTGCAGGCCATGAACGTTATGAGAAAGTCGATTCTCTGGACGAACTGGTACAACGCGCCGACGTTATCTCGTTACATGCTCGCCTGACGCCGGAAACCGAAAATCTGATTAACGCACACCATTTCGCGCTGATGAAGCGCAGTGCCATCATTGTTAACACGGCACGCTCCGGGTTAATCAATGAAAAAGAGATGATTGATGCGCTCAGATCCGGGCAAATCATGGGCGCCGCGCTTGATACCTTTGATGACGAGCCGCTTCCAGACGACAGTGCATTCTATACTCTGAATAACGTGACCATTACGCCGCATATTGCCGGGAGTACCATTGACGCATTCAGTAATTCGCCCAAACTCTTCGCTGAGATCCTTTTAAAGAAACTCAGTTAAATATTAAAAGAACCATTAAAGGTATTAACAGGGCCCAATGGGCACGGGTTTACTCGTGCCCAATTCGCCCGCCTTTTAAGGAATCATTATGGATATTATCAACAGCATTATTAGTCTGGGGGCATCAGTAATGATGCCAGTAATATTCTTTATTATCGCGCTTTGCTTTGGCGTTAAAATCGGTACGGCATTTAAAGCAGGGATGCTGGTAGGCATTGGTTTTGAAGGGGTGGGGCTGGTGATTGGCCTGCTGCTGACAAACCTGGGCCCGGCATCGCAGGCGATGGTTGAGCGTATCGGCCTGCAGTTAACGGTCGTTGATACCGGTTGGCCTACCGCATCGACCATTGGCTGGGGTTCGCCGCTGATGCTGCCCGTCGTGGTGGGCTTTATCGTCATCAACCTGGCCATGCTTCTGTTGAAATTAACCAAAACGGTGAATATCGATATTTTTAACTACTGGATTTTCCTGATCATGGGGTCTGTGGTCTATGCCGGAACGGGAAATTACTGGCTTTCGGTCGGTATTACATTCGCTATTTTTGTGTTGACGCTATTGGCGGCAGATTTAACGGCGCCGTATTTACAAAAAAACTATAATCTTAAAGGGATATCATTCCCCCATCTTACCTGTATAGCTTACGTGCCGTTTGGCATTGCCTGTAATTACATCATTGATAAGATCCCGCTTATCAATAAAATCAATTTCGACCCGGAAAGTATTAATAAAAAATTCGGCGTTTTTGGCGAGCCTCTTACCCTGGGGTTTGTGCTGGGACTGCTGTTGGCCTTCCTGGCGGGATATGACGTTTCCGCGGCCGTTTCACTGGCCATTAAGGTTTCAGCCGCCATGCTGCTGCTGCCTAAAATGATTGAAATTCTGGTGCAGGGATTGTTGATTGTCCGTGATGCCGCTGAAGCAAAACTGAAGGCTAAATTCCCGGGGCGCGATTTTTACATCGGGATGGATACGGCGTTACTGATCGGTGAACCTTCGGTACTGGCGACCGGTCTGCTGTTAATCCCTATGGCTGTGGTGCTGTCTATCATTCTGCCCGGCAACCGCGTACTGCCCTTTGTCGATCTGGCTTCATTAATGTTCCTGCTGGCAATGGTCACGCCGTTCTGTAAACGAAATATGTTCCGCATGTTCATAACCGGAACCCTGATCGTGACCTGCATCCTGTATGTCGGGACGGACATTTCGCAAGAATACACTCAGGCGGCGGTGAACTCGCATATTCCGGTGCCGGAAGGGATGGCCGAGATCACCAATATCGTCGGCGGCGCCACGACGCCTGTCGGCTGGCTGGCCGTCAAATTTGGCGAGTTTTTTAGCGCCACACCTTAGTACAAGGCCACTCAAGTAAACAGAGGGCAAACTGTTGCCCTCTGTTTCTTCCTCTTATTCTGTGCGCTGAATAGCTGGCTCAGCTACGCCCCTGGTTTGAACATCTGACCAGCGCGTCCGCCCCCTGCGCGGCGAGGTGGCTCATTTCTTTTGTACCCCCTCCCGTTTTCAACCCAACCTGCTATGCTCCTTCTTTCCCTGTTCTCTGGAGATCCCGATGCTGACCATCTGGGGCCGAAAAACCTCCTCTAACGTGCAGGCGCTGATGTGGTGTGTTGGCGAGCTTGGGTTGGACTATCTCCGGTTCGACGTGGGGCATCGCTATGGTGGTACCGACAGCGAGGCGTTTTATCAGCTCAATCCCAATCGTACGGTACCAGTGCTGCAGGATGACGAAAATCCGCCGCTGTGGGAAACCGGCGCGATCCTTCGCTATTTAGCCAGTCGCTACGCCGACGACGCCTTCTGGCCGGGCGAACTGCTGGCTCGTACTGAGGTTGATCGCTGGGCCGAGTGGTCAAAGCAGAATATCGCCCTCGGCTTTACGACGCCGGTGTTCTGGCGCGTGGTGCGCACGCCTGCCGCCGAGCGGGATCCGCAGGCCATCGCCGCGGCGGTGACGGCCCTGGAGCAAAAGCTGGCGATTGCCGAGGCACGTCTCGCCGGGAGTCGCTATCTGGTGGGCGATACGTTCACCCTGGCCGACATCCAGTTTGGTCATGTGCTGTACCGCTACTTTGCCATCGATATCCCCCGTCGTCCCCTCCCCCACCTTGCGGCGTATTATGCACGGCTAACCTCACGGCCCGCCTTTCGCCAGCACGTCATGGTCAGCTACGACGAACTGAAGGTCTGAAGGTGGTCGGTAGCGCCTCCTGACGCTACCGACATACCGGTTAACGCGCCATCAGGACAAACACGCCCCAGCCGAGATATTCCCGGGTCCAGGTGACATGGTGCAGCGGTGCGGTGGTCAACTGCTGGCGAACCTCCGGTGCGAAGTCATCGTGCGGATTGGCCTCCAGCCAGCGGCGCATTGTCAGCCATTTCGCCGCTTCATAACGATCCCAGCCCTCCTGGTCGGCCAGCACCATCTCCACCACGTCATAGCCCAGTTCGCCAAAGTGGGCGACCAGCGCCGGTAGCGTCAGGAAGTCATCGGGTGACTGCGCGCCGCAGGCAACCGTCTCTTCTGCCGTGGCCGGACGTTTGCGCCACCATGGCTCGCCGATAAGCAACATGCCGCCTGGGGTAAGGCTCTGCTTCAGCAGCTCGATTGTGCCTGCCACTCCGCCGCCGATCCACGTGGCCCCCACGCAGGCGGCAATATCGCACGGCTGGCTGGCGACATATCCGCTGGCATCCTGGTGCACAAAGGTTACCCGGTCGCTTACCCCGAGCTCCTCTGCCCGGGCGGCCGCCTGCTGACTGAACAGCAGGCTCATGTCTACGCCGGTGCCGACGATCTGATGATCGCGCGCCCAGCTACAGAGCATCTCGCCGGAGCCGCTGCCGAGGTCGAGAATGGTGGTGCCCGGCGCCATTCGCAGCGCCCGTCCCAGCGTGGCGTACTTTTCCGGGGTAAAAGGGTTAAGGATACGGTGCTCGCTTTCACTGATGGTAAAAATGCGAGGGATATCGATCATGAGGTTTTCTCCTTGAGAGCCATACGCCCGGGCAGCGACCCTGCCCGGGTCGCTATTTCAGCGGTTGTCCGCTTGCGCGCGAACGTTATTCAAACCGGTCGTGTTGATCCGGTACGGCTGGCCGTTCACCGACTTAATCAGCTTTTTGGTTTTGAGCTTTTTGAAGACCGCAAGGGTGCAGTCGCTCAGCAACAGCCCTTCGCGGGTGTAGCATTCAACGGCGGTAATGCGGCCGGAGGTATCGCGGACGTGCGCAATACGGCCACCTTTGGCGAGAACGTGTAAGGTCCGTTGTTCCTGACGGGACAAATTCATACTGAAACCTGTTCATTATCATGTGCGAAAACATGCCTACACCCGCAGGTGTGTGCGTAAGGTTTAAGCGCAGCGATAATCAGTCCGGCCTGGGCAGGTCGGGAAACTGATTATCTGATAATGACATTCTCCAGCATCGAAGCCTCAGTGAGCATTGAAAGGTATTTACCAGCTGAATATTAACACCTTCATCTGGTAAGGATATTGTGCAGATTAAAAACTGTGACCGGTATTACGATTTCCCTCGGCCCTATCCCCATTTTGCGCTATCCGCCACCCGCTCTGTTCCGCAACTTTCACCACCACCTTATCCCCCTTCCGCATTGTTAAATAATTGTTGTCAGATCACAAAATGGAAACAAAAAGGCCATTTCGTACGCATTTTATAAAAATGTAGATATTTTTAATTTATGGCTACGAAATGAACATCACCCTGACCTTACAGCGAGGAACGATCCTGATGAACGCCCTGACCGCAGTAAAACCGACACCCGCGCCGGTAGCCCAGCAATACCCTGGCTTTTCTTTCACCCCTTCCGCCCAGTCGCCGCGCCTGCTGGAGCTCACCTTTTCCGCCGAAACGACCACGCAGTTCCTGCAGCAGGTCGCGCAGTGGCCGGTGCAGGCGCTGGAGTACAAATCTTTCTTACGCTTCCAGGTCGGCAAGATCCTCGACGATCTGTGTGGCAATCAGCTGCAGCCGTTGCTGATCAAAACATTGCTCGATCGCGCGGAAGGCGCGCTGCTTATCAACGGCGAAGGGATCGATCACGTCAGCCAGGCCGAGGAGATGGTCAAGCTGGCCACCGCCGTCGCCCACCTGATTGGTCGTTCCAACTTCGACGCCATGAGCGGTCAGTATTACGCCCGCTTCGTGGTGAAAAATGTCGATAACTCAGACAGCTACCTGCGCCAGCCGCACCGGGTGATGGAGCTGCACAACGACGGCACCTACGTCGAAGAGCAAACCGACTACGTATTAATGATGAAGATCGACGAGCAGAACATGCAGGGCGGCAATTCCCTGCTGCTGCATCTCGACGACTGGGAGCATCTCGACGAATTCTTCCGCGACCCGCTGGCTCGCCGTCCGATGCGCTGGGCCGCGCCGCCGAGCAAAAACGTCAGCAAGGATGTTTTCCACCCGGTGTTCGACGTCGATTCGCTGGGCCGCCCGGTAATGCGCTATATCGACCAGTTCGTCCAGCCGAAAGATTTCGAAGAAGGCACCTGGCTGAGCCGCCTCTCCGACGCGCTGGAGACCAGCAAAAACATCCTTTCCATACCGGTGCCGGTGGGCAAATTTCTGCTCATTAACAACCTGTTCTGGCTGCACGGCCGCGACCGCTTTACGCCGCACCCGGACCTGCGCCGCGAGCTGATGCGCCAGCGCGGCTACTTTGCGTATTCCACGAATCATTACCAGACTCATCAATAAGGGTTTTCAGGCGAAGGAATTGAGCGGATGTATGATTTCGTTATTATCGGCGGCGGCATCATCGGCATGTCGACCGCCATGCAGTTAATTGAGATTTACCCGGACGCCCGCATTGCGCTGCTGGAAAAAGAGGCCGGGCCGGCCTGCCATCAGACTGGCCACAACAGCGGCGTGATCCACGCCGGGGTGTATTACACGCCCGGCAGCCTCAAGGCGCAGTTTTGCCTCGCCGGCAACCGCGCCACCAAGGCCTTTTGCGAGCAGAACGGCATCCGCTATGACGTCTGCGGCAAAATGCTGGTCGCCACCTCACCGCTGGAGATGGAGCGGATGCGCGCCCTGTGGGATCGCACCGCCGCCAACGGCCTGCAGCGCGAGTGGCTAAGCGCCGGGGAGCTACGCGAGCGCGAACCGAACATTACCGGGCTCGGTGGGATCTTCGTTCCTTCCAGCGGCATCGTCAGCTACCGCGAAGTGGCGGTGGCAATGGCGAAGAACTTCGAAGCGAAAGGCGGAACGATCGTCTACAACGCCGAAGTCAGCGCCCTGAAAGAACATGCCAGCGGCGTGGTGATCCGCACCCGCCAGGGCGGAGAATATGAGGCCTCGACGCTGATCGCCTGTTCGGGCTTGATGGCCGATCGGCTGGTAAAAATGCTCGGCGTCGACCCCGGGTTTATCATTTGTCCGTTCCGCGGCGAGTATTTCCAGCTGGCACCGCAGCACAACCAGATCGTCAACCATTTGATCTATCCGATCCCCGATCCGGCGATGCCGTTCCTCGGCGTCCACCTGACCCGCATGATCGACGGCAGCGTCACCGTCGGCCCCAACGCCGTGCTGGCTCTGAAGCGCGAAGGCTACCGCAAGCGCGATATCTCGCTGGCCGATACCCTGGAGATCCTCACCTCGCCCGGCATCCGCCGGGTACTGCAAAACAACCTGCGCTCCGGACTGGGCGAAATGAAGAATTCGCTGTGCAGAAGCGGCTATCTGCGGCTGGTGCAAAAATACTGCCCGAGCCTGACGCTGAGCGATTTACGCCCGTGGCCGGCCGGCGTGCGGGCGCAGGCCGTGTCCCCGCAGGGCAAGCTGATCGACGATTTTCTCTTCGTTACCACCGCGCGTTCGATACATACCTGCAATGCGCCATCGCCAGCGGCCACCTCCGCTATCCCGATCGGCGCGCATATCGTCAGCAAGGTGCAGAGCCTGCTGGCCAGCCAGAGCAATCCCGGACGCACGCTGCGTGCGGCACGTAGCGTGGAGACACTACACGCCGCTTTTACCCGTTAACCCCCCCTGAAGACAGGAAGCAATTATGCAACTCAACGATATGACTCTGTTTCGCCAGCAGGCGCTGATTGATGGTCAGTGGCGCGATGCGCCCAACGGCGACGTGATTGCGGTCACCAACCCGGCCAACGGCGAGCAGCTCGGCAGCGTGCCGAAAATGGGCGCCGACGAAACCCGACAAGCGATCGAGGCCGCTAACCGCGCCCTACCCGCCTGGCGCGCCCTGACCGCCAAAGAGCGGGCGAACATTCTGCGCCGCTGGTTCGATCTTATGATGGAGAACCAGGACGATCTCGCTCGCCTGATGACCCTCGAGCAGGGAAAACCGCTGGCGGAAGCCAAAGGCGAAATCAGCTACGCCGCCTCCTTTATTGAGTGGTTCGCCGAAGAAGGTAAGCGCATCTACGGCGACACCATTCCGGGCCACCAGGCCGACAAGCGCCTGCTGGTGATTAAGCAGCCCATCGGCGTTACCGCCGCCATCACCCCGTGGAACTTCCCGGCGGCGATGATCACCCGCAAAGCGGGCCCGGCGCTGGCCGCCGGCTGCACCATGGTCCTGAAACCGGCCAGCCAGACGCCGTTTTCCGCGCTGGCGCTGGCCGAACTGGCGAATCGCGCCGGGATCCCCGCCGGAGTGTTCAACGTGGTCACCGGCTCCGCCGGCGCGGTCGGCGGCGAACTGACCAGCAACCCGCTGGTGCGCAAGCTCTCCTTTACCGGCTCTACCGAGATTGGCCGCCAGCTGATGGAGCAGTGCGCGAAAGACATCAAAAAAGTCTCCCTGGAGCTGGGCGGCAACGCGCCGTTTATCGTCTTTGACGATGCCGACCTCGATAAAGCCGTCGAGGGGGCGCTGGCGTCGAAGTTCCGCAACGCCGGGCAGACCTGCGTCTGCGCCAACCGCCTGTACGTCCAGGACGGGGTGTATGACCGTTTCGCCGAGAAGCTGCAGCAGGCGGTGGAAAAACTGCGCATTGGCGACGGCCTGCAGGACGGCGTCACCACCGGCCCGCTGATCGACGAGAAAGCCGTGGCCAAAGTTGAAGAACACATTGCCGATGCCATCGCCAAAGGCGCGAAGGTGGTCACCGGCGGCAAACCGCACGCCCTGGGCGGCAACTTCTTCCAGCCGACCATCCTGGTCAACGTTCCCGACAGCGCCAAAGTGGCGAAAGAGGAGACCTTCGGCCCGCTGGCCCCGTTGTTCCGCTTTAAAGATGAAGCCGACGTCATTGCCCAGGCCAACGATACCGAGTTCGGTCTCGCCGCCTATTTCTACGCCCGCGATCTGAGCCGCGTCTTCCGCGTCGGCGAAGCGCTGGAGTACGGCATAATCGGCATCAATACCGGCATTATCTCCACCGAAGTCGCGCCGTTCGGCGGCGTTAAGGCCTCCGGCCTCGGCCGCGAAGGGTCGAAGTACGGCATCGAAGATTACTTAGAAATCAAATATATGTGCATTGGCCTTTAACAGGAGCGACGGATGAACAGCAATAAAGCAATGATGGCGCGTCGCAGCGACGCGGTCCCGCGCGGCGTCGGCCAGATCCATCCTATCTTCGCCGAACGCGCGGAGAACTGCCGGGTGTGGGACGTGGAAGGCCGGGAATATCTCGATTTTGCCGGCGGTATCGCGGTGCTCAATACCGGCCACCTGCATCCGCAGGTTGTCGCCGCCGTCGAAGACCAGCTGAAAAAGCTGTCGCATACCTGCTTCCAGGTGCTGGCCTATGAGCCTTATCTGGCGCTGTGCGAAAAGATGAACCAGAAGGTGCCCGGTGATTTCGCCAAGAAAACCCTGCTGGTCACCACCGGGTCGGAAGCGGTGGAGAACGCGGTGAAGATCGCCCGCGCGGCAACCGGGCGCAGCGGCGCTATCGCCTTCACCGGCGCCTATCACGGCCGCACCCATTACACCCTGTCGCTGACCGGCAAAGTGAATCCTTACTCCGCCGGTATGGGCTTAATGCCGGGCCATGTCTATCGCGCCCTCTACCCGTGCGCGCTGCACGGCGTCAGTGATGATGAGGCGATCGCCAGCATCCATCGCATCTTCAAAAACGATGCCGCGCCGGAAGATATCGCCGCCATCATTATTGAGCCAGTGCAGGGTGAAGGCGGGTTCTATGCCGCCTCCCCGGTCTTTATGCAGCGCCTGCGCGCCCTGTGCGACGAGCACGGCATTATGCTCATCGCCGATGAGGTCCAGAGCGGCGCGGGCCGCACCGGTACCCTGTTCGCTATGGAGCAGATGGGCGTCGCGGCGGATATCACCACCTTCGCCAAATCCATCGCCGGCGGTTTCCCTCTGGCGGGTGTCACCGGCCGCGCGGAGGTGATGGACGCCATCGCCCCCGGCGGACTGGGCGGCACCTACGCCGGCAACCCCATCGCCTGCGCCGCCGCCCTGGCGGTATTACAGATTTTCGAGCAGGAGAATCTGCTGGAAAAAGCCAACCAGCTCGGCGACACCCTGCGCCAGGGCCTGCTGGCGATCGCTGAAGATCATCCGGAGATCGGCGACGTGCGCGGTCTGGGGGCGATGATCGCCATTGAGCTGTTTGAAGAGGGCGACCGCAGCAGGCCGAACGCCAGGCTGACGGCGGATATCGTCGCCCGCGCCCGCGACAAAGGCCTGATCCTGCTCTCCTGCGGGCCGTACTACAACGTGCTGCGCATCCTGGTGCCGCTGACCATCGAAGAGGCGCAGATCGAGCAGGGGCTCAAGATCATCGCCGACTGCTTTAGCGAGGCGAAACAGGCATAGAGAAACAGGCATAGAACAGAACACATGCGGAAGCGAAGTACGTTCGTAAGGGAATGAAGACGAGACCTGCAAAACAACAATAATACGCGTGCCCCGGCGCGGGAACGTCGGGGCGCTCTCCCAGGTGACACACTTCGAGAGGGTAAATGATGGGGCAACTGTCGCAATCACAGGATTTAGGGGCGGGGCTGAAGTCGCGCCACGTCACGATGTTATCTATCGCCGGGGTGATCGGCGCGAGTTTATTTGTCGGATCCAGCGTCGCCATTGCCGAGGCAGGCCCGGCGGTGCTGCTGGCCTATCTGTTTGCCGGGCTGCTGGTGGTGATGATTATGCGTATGCTGGCCGAAATGGCGGTCGCCACGCCGGATACCGGCTCCTTTTCCACCTACGCCGATAAAGCCATCGGCCGCTGGGCGGGGTATACCATCGGCTGGCTATACTGGTGGTTCTGGGTCCTGGTTATTCCGCTGGAAGCCAATATCGCGGCGATTATTCTGCATTCGTGGGTGCCGGGCGTCCCGGTGTGGTTGTTCTCCCTGGTCATCACTCTCGCCCTCACCGGCAGTAACCTGCTGAGCGTCAAGAACTACGGCGAATTCGAGTTCTGGCTGGCGCTGTGCAAAGTGATCGCTATTCTGGCGTTTATCGTACTGGGCGCGGTCGCCATTACCGGCTTTTATCCCTATGCCGAAGTGAGCGGCATTTCGCGGCTGTGGGACCACGGCGGCTTTATGCCGAATGGCTTCGGCGCGGTGCTGAGCGCGATGCTGATCACCATGTTCTCGTTTATGGGCGCGGAGATCGTCACCATCGCCGCCGCCGAATCGGATACCCCGGATAAACATATCGTGCGCGCCACCAACTCGGTGATCTGGCGTATCTCTATTTTTTATTTGTGCTCGATCTTTATCGTCGTCGCCCTCATCCCATGGAATATGCCGGGGCTGAAGAGCATCGGCTCCTACCGCTCGGTGCTCGAGCTGCTGCATATTCCCTATGCCAAGCTGATTATGGACGGCGTGATCCTCCTGTCGGTCACCAGCTGTCTGAACTCGGCACTGTATACCGCCTCGCGGATGCTCTACTCCCTGAGCCGTCGCGGCGATGCGCCGGCCATTATGGGCCGGACCAACCGCAGCAAAACGCCATACGTGGCGGTGCTGCTCTCTACCGGCGCGGCGTTCCTCACCGTAGTGGTGAACTACTATGCCCCCGCCAAGGTGTTTAAATTTCTCATCGACAGCTCTGGCGCCATCGCCCTGCTGGTCTATCTGGTGATCGCCGTTTCACAACTGCGGATGCGCAAAATCCTTCAGGCGCAAGGCGGCGAGATCCGTCTCAGAATGTGGCTCTATCCGTACCTGACCTGGCTGGTGATCGCCTTTATCACCTTCGTGCTGGTGGTGATGCTGTTTCGTCCGGCGCAGCAGCTGGAGGTGATCTCTACCGGCCTGTTAGCACTGGGAATTATTTGTACGGTACCGATTATGTCACGCTGGAAAAAGCTGGTATTGTGGCAAAAACTGCCGCTGCAAAATACGCGTTAACTCTGTTCCCGGCGCCCGCCGGGAAGAGTATTCAGGAGTAAGAACATGACCGCCATTCCCCAGGCGACGGCCATTGACGGGTACCGTTGGTTAAAAAACGACATCATCCGCGGGGTTTACCACCCCGATGAGAAGCTGCGGATGAGCCTGCTGACGTCACGCTATGGCCTGGGGGTCGGTCCGCTGCGCGAGGCGCTTTCGCAACTGGTGGCCGAGCGGCTGGTAACGGTGGTCAATCAGAAAGGCTATCGGGTGGCGCCCATGTCGGAACAGGAGCTTCTCGATATCTTCGACGCGCGCGCCAACATGGAGGCCATGCTGGTGCGTCTCGCCATTGAACGCGGCGGCGACGAGTGGGAAGCCGAGCTGCTGGCCCGCACCCATCTGCTCAACAAGCTGGAGTCGTGCGAAGCGAGTGAGCACCTACTCGATGAATGGGACCAGCGCCATCAGGCGTTTCACACCGCCATCGTCGCCGGCTGCGGTTCGCAGTATCTGCTGCAGATGCGCGAACGGCTGTTCGATCTGGCGGCGCGCTACCGCTTCATCTGGCTGCGCACCACCGTGCTGTCGGTGGAGATGCTGGAAGATAAGCATGTCCAGCATCAGACCCTGGTGGACGCTATTCTGGCGCGCGACGCCGAACAGGCCAGCGCGCTGATGCGTGAGCACTTACTGACTCCGATCCCGATTATTCAACAGGCGATGGCTGGCAAGCTGTCGCCGCAGGCAGGGTGAGTCAGATGGAGGGGTGGAAATTACGGGTATGGCGGCACGCATCTCCACGCCGCACGGGCGTGGAGAAATCGTATCCGTAGATCAATCAGGCTCGCAGGCGAACCGGTTCGCTGAAATCGTCGGCCGGTTCCAGCTTCAGATTAAAGGTGGTCAGCAGCGCTGCCGCGCGCTCGTGAAACTCGCGCAGCGTTTTTTCCAGCCTGTCGCTCACTTCCGGGTCGTCAATGTCGACCGCCTGCCATGATCCTTCCTTATTGAACAGGCCAAACTGGTAGCTATAGGTGAAACGTGACTCTTGTGCTTCCATTTCCATCCACCAGCCCCAGAATTCACGCTTCTCCGGTGCAGGCTTAACATTGACGCAAACTGCCAGGCAATCGAAAAAGAAACGGTTGTCATGGCACTGCTCTTCGCGAATGTAAGGCCCCAGCGCCGTGAATTTCTTGATCAACTTACTTTTCAGGTGTCCACTCGGTAACGTCATTGCGATCTCCTTTAGTGATGCAACTGTTTTACCAAACCAATAGAATTTAGCAATAAATTAACCAAATCTATGATTGATCCAGCGGGCGATCTGTCGCAATGCGTGATCAAAATTGCGATACACCGGGTTAAACGGGATCTCCAGCATTTTGCCATCGGCAGATGACGAGGTGATTAACCGCGACTCCTCTTCGGGGCTGAACGGATCGTCCTTCCAGAAGCCGGAGAGCATCGGCGTCGGGCAACGGCGCCCCAGCAGTCCCTGGGTTTTTAACGAATAGCGGTTGAGCTCCACGCGTAGCGCTTCATCGGACGCGTCATGCATGCCCAGCCGCGAAGCCAGCACGTCAAGATACATCTCCGGCACGCGCCCCTGATGCAGGGGATCCACCAGCAGACCATGAACGACCGGGCCCAGACAGGCTACAGCCTTCAGCCGCTGCGGCTCCAGATAGCCCAGACGCACCGCGATATTGGCGCCAAAGCGGAAGCCGAAAGCGGCGACCCGGGTATGGTCAATCCACGGCACATTTTCCAGATGGCGCAGCGCGTGCTGATGCAGCAGGCTGGTGTCCTGATTTAGCGTCCATTTTGACGAGAAGCCGATGGAGGGCATATCAATGGTCAGCATGGCAATGCCGAGCGGTGAGAAGTAGTTCTCATACAGGTTGTAATAATCGGTCTGCAGCGAGTCCAGCCCCCCGCACATCAGCACCGTCGGAAACGGCCCCTCGCCTTTCGGCATATGCAAAAAGCCGGTTATCGGCGAGCCGCCAGGGATGGTGAACTCCAGCTCGCGCAGCGAGCCCGGCAGCCGCTGGGCGGCTTCTTCATACGCCCGGTTGGCTAAAGCCTGCGCCTGTTCCGCCAGCTCATCGCCTTTAATATGCGGATAAGCGGCAATGCTATACAGGTTCGAGGCATGCAGCCAGTGGCGGCCGCTCAGCAAAGGATCGGCTTCCTGCCCGGCCTTTTGCTGCCACTGCATGGCTTCTTTCGCCCACTCGAAGATCCAGTTGCCGCCGCGATAGCCGATGACGGTATCGAACAGCTCAGGATCGGTTCGTTCGGCCTCGCTCATCACAATGCGCGCTTGCACATCGAGGATCTCCTGCGGAGTTACGCCGCGCCAGATCCACATCAAACGGTTGATCAGACGGTACCAGTGATCGACGTGATTGCCGCTCAGCGCCGACTGCATCGCCTGGGGTTTTCCGGCAGAAAACCGACGCACCAGCGTAGAAGTTTCGGGATGTTTGAAGCGAGGTTTAAACAGCGTTTCGCTGAGGTTAGCCTGTGACATGTGCAGTCTCCGTCGTAGTGCCACTCCGGATATTGTAACCTGCTAAAGGATAAAAAAAACCACGCCCGGCAAGCCGGGCGTGGTAAATAGCACTGTCCTGAAGAATTAACGACCTGCGATAGGCGGTACAAACACCACGCCCATATCCCACGGCTGTTCAATCCAGGTATCCTGCGGAATATCCACAACGTAATCGTCCACCAGCGGGCGGCCTGCCGGCTTGGCGAAAATGGTGACAAAGTGCGCTTTGGGATACATTTCGCGGATCGCCACGGCGGTACCGCCGGTATCCACCAGATCGTCGATGACGATAAAGCCTTCGCCATCGCCTTCCGCACGTTTCAGCACTTTCAGCTCGCGCTGGTTATCATGGTCGTAGCTGGAGATGCATACGGTATCAACATGACGAATGCCCAGTTCACGCGCCAGTAAGGCTCCCGGTACCAGTCCGCCGCGGCTAACGGCAATAATGCCTTTCCATTGCTCAACCGGCAGCAGACGGCTGGCCAGTTTGCGGGCGTGAATCTGCAACATGTCCCAGGTGACGACGTATTTTTCGCTCATGTGAAGTGTCCCAGCCTGTGTAATACGGCTTAAATAATGTTCGAGGGGGAAAATGGTTGCGCGAGATTATAGAGATCTGACGCACTAAAAACCAGTGTTAAGCGGTTTGCGCAACGCTTTTTGCGTTGTTTACACTACCTGCGGCGGTGGAAAGTGGTATTCTCAACCCCATCGCGCAAGCCCGGGCTTGTTGTGTATTTTAACGCTAACCCTCGTCCTGCAACCGCTGTATGCAGGAGTCTGTAAGGAGACTTACCGTGTCTGAACTGTCTCAACTATCCCCGCAGCCGCTTTGGGATATTTTTGCCAAGATTTGCTCCATCCCGCACCCGTCCTATCACGAAGAACAGCTCGCCGAGCACATTATGGGTTGGGCAAAAGAAAAAGGCTTACATGCGGAACGCGACCAGGTTGGCAACATTCTGATTCGTAAAGGCGCGACTGCCGGTATGGAAAACCGTAAGCCGGTAGCGCTGCAGGCGCACCTCGATATGGTGCCGCAGAAAAATAACGACACCGTCCACGACTTCGTTAAAGATCCGATCCAGCCGTACATTGACGGCGAATGGGTGAAAGCGCGCGGCACCACGCTGGGCGCGGACAACGGTATCGGAATGGCGTCCGCACTGGCGGTACTGGCCGATGATAGCGTCGCTCACGGCCCGCTGGAAGTGCTGCTGACCATGACCGAAGAAGCCGGCATGGACGGCGCGTTCGGTCTGCAGGCCAACTGGCTACAGGCCGATATCCTGATCAACACCGACTCCGAAGAAGAAGGCGAAATCTACATGGGTTGCGCCGGCGGGATCGATTTCACCTCTAACCTGGCGCTGACCCGCGAAGCGATTCCCGCCGGGTTCCAGAGCTTTAAAGTCACCTTAAAAGGGCTGAAAGGCGGCCACTCCGGCGGTGATATTCACCTTGGTCTGGGTAACGCCAACAAGCTGCTGTCGCGCTTCCTCGCCGGCCACGCCGATGAGCTGGATCTGCGTCTGGTCGATTTCAACGGCGGCACGTTGCGCAACGCCATCCCGCGTGAAGCTTACGCTACTGTCGCCGTCGCCGCGGATAAAGCCGATGCGCTGAAAGCGCTGGTGAATACTTACCAGGCGCTGCTGAAAAACGAGCTGGAGGCCAAAGAGAAGAACCTGGTGGTGCTCGTGGAAGCGGTCGATAACGACAAAGCGGCGCTGACTCAGGCTTCCCGCGACACTTTCATCCGTCTGCTGAACGCCACGCCGAACGGGGTTATCCGCAACTCTGACGTGGCGAAAGGCGTAGTGGAAACTTCGCTGAACGTCGGCGTCGTCACCATGACCGATGACAACGTACAGATCCACTGCCTGATCCGCTCGCTGATCGACAGCGGCAAAGACTACGTGGTCAGCATGCTGGATTCTCTGGGTAAGCTGGCGGGGGCGAAAACCGAAGCCAAAGGCGCTTACCCTGGCTGGCAACCGGACGCCAATTCGCCGGTGATGCACCTGGTGCGCGAGACTTACCAGCGTCTGTTCAACAAGACGCCGAACATCCAGATCATTCACGCCGGTCTGGAATGCGGTCTGTTCAAAAAACCGTATCCGGAGATGGACATGGTCTCCATCGGGCCAACCATTACCGGTCCGCACTCCCCGGATGAGCAAGTCCATATCGAGAGCGTCGGTCAGTACTGGACGCTGCTGACCGAGCTGCTGAAAGCCATTCCGGCTAAATAAGCCCCACAACCGGCGGCGGCCCGCCGCCGGTTTTACCCCGCATCACCTTAGCGCCACGCGTTTTTCCATCCGGTAATTAATAAACCACTCCCCGCGCGCCGCCACCCGTTGCTCAGCCACCACCTTAAAACCATGAGCCGTAAAACAGGGCTTTGCGGTAATGCTGGCGTCCACCGTCAGGATTTGCGCTGGATACTGAACGCAGAGCGCCTCGATAAGCGCGCCGCCGATACCCTGGCGGGCACGATCCGGCGAGACGAACAGCAAATCGATATGCGTCCCGATGGCGGTGATAAAGCCAACCGGCTGGCTGTTGACCACGGCCACCAGGCCGATTGAGTCGGCCAGCTTTTGTCGCCAGCGCGTCTCATCCACCTGCGCCCAGGCCGCGATCTGCCCCGGGGTATAGTCCCGACTGGCGGTTTCCCGCACCGCGCGCAGAAAGATCTGGCAGAGCAGTGGCAAATCACTGTCGCGGTAAGCACGAATATGCATGGCTAAATCCCTAATAAAAGCTGCCTTTCCAGCTGCGGATCGAGCAACGTCACGTGGAGCCCAACCAGGCGCACGCCCCGTCCGCCGCGGCGCTCATCCCAGGCTTTGTGCGCGGTGGCGATCAGATCCTCTTTGTTCAGCCGCGGCCAGACGTGCTCCTGGGTGGTCAGCTGGAAATCATTGAATTTCAGTTTAATGCCCTGGCGGGCGATCAGCAGATCAGGTTTGACCTTCGCCAGTCGCCTCTCCAGCTCGGGATAGAGGTTTTCGATAATCGCTTCGCACTCCGGCCATTCATGGATATCTTCCGCTAAGGTGCGCTCCACGCCCACCGATTTACGCTGCCGATCGTTATGAATTTCCCGCTCATCAATCCCGTGGCTGCGCTCCCACAGAATACGCCCGAATTTACCGAAGCGCTTAAGCAGCATGGCCAGATCGCTGTTCTGCACATCGCCACAGGTTCGCAGGCCCATATTTTCCAGCTTCGCTGCCGATACCTTCCCGACGCCGGGTATTTTCGCCAGCGGCAGCGCCCGCACAAACTCTGCCACCTGATGGGGGGCGATAACGAACTGGCCGTTGGGTTTATTCATATCTGAAGCGATTTTAGCGAGAAACTTCACCGGCGCCACCCCCGCCGAGGCGGTGAGGCGCAGCTCCCGTTCGATGGTCTGGCGGATCTCCTGGGCTATCAGGGTGGCTGACCCGTGACAATGCTCGCTGTCGCTGACGTCAAGATAGGCTTCATCCAGCGACAGCGGCTCAATGCGCGAGGTATAGCGGGAGAAAATTTCGCGGATATGGTTCGAGGCTTCTTTGTAGGCATCAAAGCGGCCGGGAAGCAGCGTGAGATGCGGGCACAGCTTGAGCGCCGTCGCCGTCGGCATGGCGCTGCGCACGCCAAACTTACGCGCAGGATAGTTCGCGGTACTAATCACGCCACGCTGTACCCGACTGCCGCCTATCGCGAGGGGGATATCGCGCAACGCTGGGTTGTCGCGCATCTCCACCGCCGCAAAGAAACAGTCCATATCGACATGGATAATTTTACGCATCGTCAGACTCAACACTGTATACCCATACAGCATAGCAAAATCAGATGCGAATTTTATGCTTTTTTTATTTCATCGGCTAAAAAAGCGGTTAAAACATAAATCTGCAATAAATCATGTTTATTTTCATTGAGTTAAAAGATAAATCAGGAAGATATAATCATGAAGAAAATACTTACCGCGCTTTGCCTGCTGGCCACAGCCGGCGCCTGGGCCGCTCCACAGCTGATAGCCCACCGCGGCGGCACCGGCGATGCGCCGGAAAATACCCTGCCGGCCATTAAGCTGGCGCTGGAGAATAACGCCGAAGCCATCTGGGTCACGGTGCAGTTAAGCCGCGACGGCGTACCGGTGCTCTACCGGTCAAGCGATCTTTCCGCATTGACCAATAGCGAGGGCAAAGTTTCCGGTTTGACCGCCGCCGAGCTGGCGAAAGTCGACGCCGGCTGGAAATGGGGGGGTGACAACCACCCGTGGCGCGGTAAGCAGGCCACCATTCCGACCTTGCAAAGCGTTTTACAGCAATGGCCACACACTTTTTTCTATATCGATATCAAATCTCCGGATGCCGATCCCACCGTGATGGGCCAGCGCCTGCTTGAAGTGTTAAAAACCACCGATAGCCTCGATCGCGTGCGGGTCTATTCCACCGAAGACCGCTATATCGCCGCCCTGCCGCCAGCCATCCCTCGCTTTGTCACTCGCAGTGAAACCCGCACCAGGCTTGCCAATATTTCGCTCAGCCATCAGTGCCAGCCAGCGAGTCAACGCGATGGTGAGCAGTGGTATGGACTGGAGCTGAAGCGCAAAGTCGAGGTGGTGGAGAAATTCACCCTTGGCGAAGGGATCTCCCCGGCGACGCTCACCTGGGATAAAGAGGCAATGGATTGCTTCCGCTCGCAGGATAAAGCGCACATTATCTTCTTCGGCATCAACAGTGCGGAAGACTACCGCACGGCGATAGAACTGGGCGCCGACGGGGTGATGGTGGATTCTCCGGCGCAGGCGAAAAGCTGGCAGTAAGGGAGTCAACGGCTAAAAAAGCCGCGAAAGCGGCCTCACATTGCTGGCATGTTGTTGCCGGGTGGCGGTTGGCGCCTTACCCGGCCTACAAAACTGAAGCAGCAGGTCCGGCATGCGCAGCGCCGCCGGGCATTACAAAATACGCCGCTGCTGACGCTGCGCCTCGCGGGCGAGGCGCTTTTTACGCGCGTCGCACGGTTCCGGACAATCGCAGACTTTCTCCAGCCCCAGCGCGGAGATCCCACCGCAGCTGCCCTGGATGCTCTTGCGCTTCACCAGGTAGCCCAGCGACATGCCGAGGATCACCAGCGCAAAAATCACAAAGGTCGCGATAAATACCGTCAGCATCGTCAGCCTCCAAAGTCGTCGAGGAGAATATTCTCGTCCTCGACGCCCAGATCTTTGAGCATCTTAATTACCGCGGCGTTCATTACCGGCGGCCCACACATGTAGAACTCGCAGTCTTCCGGCGCCGGGTGATCGCGTAGATAGTTCTCGTACAGAACGTTATGGATAAAGCCGGTATGCCCGGTCCAGTTATCTTCCGGCAGCGGATCGGAGAGCGCGACGTGGAAGGTAAAGTTTGGATTGTCGCGCGCCAGCTGTTCAAACTCCTCATCGTAGAACATTTCGCGCAGCGAACGGGCGCCGTACCAGAAGCTGATTTTGCGCGTGCTGTGCAGGCGCTTGAGCTGGTCGAAAATATGCGAACGCATCGGCGCCATCCCGGCGCCGCCGCCGATAAACACCATCTCGGCGTCGGTTTCTTTAGCAAAGAACTCGCCAAACGGCCCGGAAATCGTCACCTTATCGCCCGGCTTCAGCGACCAGATATAGGATGACATGATCCCCGGCGGCGCATCCGGGACCTTCGGCGGCGGCGTCGCGATGCGCACGTTGAGCATAATGATGCCCTTCTCTTCCGGATAGTTAGCCATTGAGTAGGCGCGCAGGGTCGGCTCTTTCACCTCAGAGACATAGCGAAACAGGTTGAACTTATCCCAGTCTGAACGGTATTCATCGGGAACATCAAAATCTGCATAGGCCACTTTATGCGGCGGGCATTCAATCTGAATATAGCCCCCGGCGCGAAACGGCACCACCTCCCCCTCCGGGATCCGCAGCTTGAGCTCTTTAATGAAAGTGGCTTTGTTATCGTTAGAGATAACTTCACACTCCCATTTTTTGACGCCGAAAATCTCTTCCGGCAGTTCAATCTTCATGTTCTGCTTCACCGCCACCTGACAGGC
The DNA here is from genome assembly GCF_001808265.1 of Klebsiella sp. HMSC16A12. NCBI lineage: Bacteria > Pseudomonadati > Pseudomonadota > Gammaproteobacteria > Enterobacterales > Enterobacteriaceae > Klebsiella > Klebsiella sp. HMSC16A12. The sequence continues at coordinate 22,266 of NZ_KV792574.1, read as the reverse complement.
CAGACGGCAACCGGCTTTGGCATCCCGCTTGGTAATATGCGAAAGCTCGGTCGGCAGGATATCCCCGCCGCCCTCTTTAACAGTTACCCGACACTGGCCGCAGGAGCCGCCGCCGCCGCAGGCGGAGGAGACGAAGATCCCGTTGCTGGACAGCGTGTTCAGCAGTTTGTCACCCGCCGGGGTGCGGATCTGTTTATCCGCTTCGTTATTGATCTCAATAACCACGTCGCCCGCGTTCACCAGCTTTGAGCGCGCTGCCAGGATAAGCCCCGACAGCACCAGCACAATCAGCGTGAACATCACGACGCCAAGAATAATTTCCATACTTATTCGCCCTTATAGCTGCACGCCGGAGAAGGACATAAAGCCCAGCGCCATTAGTCCGGTGGTGATAAAGGTGATCCCTAACCCGCGCAAACCGGCAGGCACGTTGGCGTACTTCATTTTTTCGCGGATCCCCGCCATCGCCACGATCGCCAGCATCCAGCCAATGCCGGAGCCGAAGCCGTAGACGATGGACTCCGGGAAGTTGTAATCGCGCTGCACCATGAACGACACGCCGCCGAAAATCGCACAGTTAACCGCAATCAGCGGCAGGAAGATGCCCAGCGCGTTGTACAGTGCCGGAAAATACTTATCGAGGATCATCTCGAGGATCTGCACCAGCGCGGCGATCACTCCGATAAAGGTGATGAAGTTAAGAAAGCTGAGATCCACCCCCTCAACCAGCGCGCCGTCGCGCAGCACCAGGTTATAGACCAGGTTATTGATTGGCACGGCAAGCCCCAGCACTACCGTCACCGCGACGCCGAGGCCGAAGGCGGTGGAGACCTTTTTCGACACCGCAAGAAAGGTGCACATCCCGAGGAAGAAGGCCAGCGCCATGTTCTCAACGAACACCGCGCGGACAAACAGGCTGATGTAATGAGCCATCACCGATTACTCCTTTTCCTGCTGCTCAGGCTTCCAGCTACGCAGGGCCCAGATCAGCAAACCGATAATGAAGAACGCGCTCGGCGCCAGCAGGAACAGGCCGTTCGGCTGATACCAGCCGCCGTTCTGCACCGTTTCCAGCACCGTGATACCGAACAGCTTGCCGCTACCGATAAGCTCGCGCAGGAAGCCGACGATAATCAGGATCGCGCCATAGCCGAGACCGTTGCCAATACCATCCATAAAGCTCGCCAGCGGCGGCGACTTCATGGCGTAGGCTTCGGCGCGGCCCATCACGATGCAGTTGGTGATGATAAGCCCGACGAATACCGACAGCTGTTTGGAGGTCTCATAGGCGAAAGCCCGCAGCAGCTGATCCACTACGATGACCAGCGAGGCGATGATCGCCATCTGCACGATGATGCGCACGCTATTGGGAATATGGTGGCGGATCATCGAGATAAACATGCTGGAGAACGCCGTCACCAGGGTCACCGCAATGGTCATCACGAAGGCGGTTTCCAGTTTGGTGGTTACCGCCAGTGCGGAGCAGACGCCCAGCACCTGCAGGGCGATGGGGTTATTGGCGATGAGCGGCCCCACCAGCACGCGCTTCACCTCTTTCATATCGCTCTGTTCAGCCATTATTCAGCTCTCCCTCACGAACCTTTTTCAGGAACGGACCAAAGCCCAGTTCGCCCATCCAGAAATCAAAGCTATGCTGCACGCCATTGGACGTCAGCGTGGCGCCGGATAAACCGTCAACCGCGTGGAGATCGCCTGCGCGCGCGCCGCCTTTCACCACCTTCAGCGCCGGCATGCCGTTGTCATCCAGCACCTGCTTGCCGACAAACTGCTGGCGCCAGTTGGGGTTTTCCACCTCGCCGCCCAGCCCCGGCGTTTCGCCCTGATCGTAGTAAGTAATGCCTTTTACCGTGCGGCCATCGACGTCCAGCGCCACGAAGGCATACATCATCGACCACAGGCCGTTGCCATAAATGGGCAGCACCACCTGCTCAATCTTCTGCTGCGCGTCGCGCACCAGGTAAATTTCCGCCAGATTACTGCGTCGCTTTATACCAGCCGGATCCTGACTGGCATCCAGGGCCATACTCTGCTGCGGATCCTTCAGCGCCTGAGCCTGATTAAATTTACCCGGGTCTTTCTCCAGCAGTTCGCCGGTGGCCAGATTCACCAGTCGCGGGGTAATGCGCGCCGCGAAGGTGTCCGCTACCGCATCCGCATCCATACCGGGGTGCATCAGCCCTGACACTGCCAGGATATTGCGCTGCTTATCCAACGCCCGCTGCGCCTGCTGGCGGGATTTCAGCCCCACGGCCGAGCCCGCCACCACGATGGAGCAGACCAGACAAAGCACCAGCACCACCAGCAGCGTTTTGCCGATGCTATCGTTACTTTTCTTCTCAGCCACGCGACTTCCTCCGCTTAATATTGGCCTGCACCACCAGATAATCGAACAGCGGTGCGAAGAGGTTGGCGAAGAGGATCGCCAGCATCATCCCTTCCGGATAAGCCGGGTTCACCACGCGGATCAGCACGCACATCACGCCGATCAGCACGCCGTAACTCCATTTCCCTTTATCGGTAAACGAGGCGGATACCGGGTCCGTCGCCATAAACATCATCCCGAAGGCGAAACCGCCGAGCACCAGATGCCAGTACCATGGCATAGCGAACATCGGGTTGGTGTCGGAGCCGATAACGTTAAACAGGGTGGCGGTGGCGATCATGCCGATCATTACCCCGGCGACGATGCGCCAGGACGCGACGCGGCCAAAGAGGATGATCGCCCCGCCGATGAAGATCATCAGCGTTGACACTTCGCCAATTGAGCCGGGAATATTGCCGAGGAAGGCGTCCATCCAGCTCACCGGCACGCCAGTCGCCACGTTCACCAGCGCTTCACCGCCGCCGCTGGCCCACTGGGAGAGCGGCGTGGCGCCGGAGAAACCGTCCGCCGCGGTCCATACGAGATCGCCGGAAATCTGCGCCGGATAGGCGAAGAAGAGGAACGCGCGCCCCGCCAGCGCCGGGTTGAGGAAGTTGCGCCCGGTGCCGCCGAAAATCTCTTTGGCGATCACCACGCCGAAGGAGATTCCCAGCGCCGCCTGCCACAGCGGCAGCGTGGGCGGCACAATCAGCGCGAAGAGAATAGAGGTAACGAAAAAACCTTCGTTAATCTCATGCTTGCGCACAATCGCGAACAGCACCTCCCAGAAGCCGCCGACGATAAAAACGGTTATATAGATCGGCAGGAAGAAGACCGCGCCCAGGGTCATCATGCTCAGCCAGCCGGCGTCGGCACTGAAGCTCACCCCTAACCACTGGGCGACGCTGTAGTGCCAGTTGTTGGCGATCGCCTGCTGCAGCTGTTCGGCGCCGTATAGCTTGTGCAGCGCCGGAATGGTCTGCAGCCCAACGTTGTACATGCCCCAGAACATCGCCGGGAATACGGCAAACCACACGAGGATCATCATCCGCTTCAGGTCGATGGCGTCGCGCACGTGCGCCGCGCCGCGGGTTACCTGGCCCGGCGTGTAGAAGATGGTCGCCGCCGCCTCATACAGCGGGTAATATTTTTCCAGCTTGCCGCCATGCGTGAAATGCGGCTCAAGTTTCTCAATCAGGTGCTTTAAGCCCATCTCTTATCCTTCCTGCTCAATCCGGGTTAACACGCTGCGCAGCGCCGGGCCATATTCATACTTTCCAGGGCAAACATAGGTGCACAGCGCCAGATCTTCTTCATCCAGCTCCAGACAGCCCAGCGCCTGAGCGCTGTCGGTGTCTCCGGCCAGCAGATCGCGCAGCAGTATGGTCGGCAGGATATCCAGAGGCATCACCCGCTCGTAGTTGCCGATCGGCACCATCGCCCGCTCGCCGCCGTTGGTATCGGTGGAAAAATGAAAGCGCTTGCGCTTGAAGAAATGGCCCAGCGTGGTGCGGGTAATCGAGAATTTCTCTTTGCCCGGCATCACCCAGCCGAAGAGCTCTTTTTCCCGCCCTTCTTTGACCACGCTCACCTGCAGATGGAAGCGCCCCAGGAAGGCGTGAGGGCCATGGGCGCGGGCGCCGCTAAGCACCGAGCCGGAAATGACCCTGTTTTCCCCCTCCTGCAACTCACCTGCCAGCAGATCCTCCAGGCTGGCGCCGAGCGTCGTTTTGACCAGCCGCGGAGATGTTACCTGCGGGCCGCCGAGCGCAATTATCCGTTCGCAGTAGAGCTCCCCGTCGAGGAAAAGCTTACCAATGGCGATCGCGTCCTGATAATTGAGGTGCCAGACCTGCTTATTCAGGCTCACCGGCTCCAGAAAGTGAATATGCGTTCCCGGCAGCCCCGCCGGGTGCGGCCCGCTGAACTGATTAAAACAGACCTGGCCGAGAGGATGACCGCCCAGCTTGCCGCCGCTGGGCTGGCAGACGTGCACTTTCCCGTCGGTCAAGCGCGTGAGCACGGTAAGACCGGCGTCGAAGGCGGCACGTTCGGCCAGAATAATCGGCTGCGGCTCCGCCGCCAGCGGATTGGTGTCCATGGCGTTAACAAAGATAGCGGCGGGCGTGCTCCCCGGGAGCGGCGTTTTGCTGAACGGTCGGGTACGCAGCGCCGTCCATTGGCCCGACGCCAGCAGCTGCTGCTGTACGGTGTCGCGCGGCAGTTCGGCCAGCGCGTCCGCGGCGTAACGGGTAAACGCCACCGCGTCATTGCCCTCGATATCAATCACCACCGACTGCAACACGCGCCGTTCGCCGCGGTGGATCGCGCTGACGATCCCGCTCGCCGGGGCGGTAAAGCAGACGCCAGGGATCTTTTTATCTTCGAACAGGATCTGACCTTTTTTGACCCGATCGCCTTCTTTAACCGCCATCGCGGGGCGCATGCCAACGTACTCTTCGCCGAGTAGCGCGACGCGCTTCACCGCTGGCGCGGGAGAAATCTGCTGTAATGGCATGCCAGCTATGGGCAAATCCAGCCCTTTCGTGATTTTAATCATATCGTTAGCAGGTATCCGTAACCTCAACCCCGACGCAGGTCAGGGCCAGCTTATTGACAGAATGGCAGAGAAGAAAGGGCGAAACGGCGCCAGTAGCGCTCAGGACGGAAGAGAAGCATCCTTTCTTACTCTGATGATGAACCGGCGCAAGTGTAACATTTCGTGAGCGGCGGCTGTAGCGCAAGGGGCGATAAGTGCTTCTAAAATGCGAGCTATTGCGCAAAGTTCTCACTGTGTTTTCGTCGCTGGCAGGGTATAAAGTGAGGCTGATTTGTAAACGCCGCCACGTCGCCCTTGCGAAAAAATGCCGTGATGCTAATGTGAGCGCTCTAAATCCAGAAAACTCTGATTTCGGGTCTCTCTTGCCGTCCTGGCAATGTGGCTATTTTGTTTTATCAAGGAACAAGCAGTATGCGCAAAATCGCATTATTTATTGCGATGCTTCTGTTGCCGTGCGTGTCATTTGCCGGGCTGCTCAGCAGCAACAGCCCGACAACGCCGGTAAGCAAAGAATATAAGCAGCAATTAATGGGTTCACCGGTTTACATTGAGATCTTTAAAGAAGAGCGCATGCTCGACCTTTACGTCAAAATGGGTGAGACCTACCAGCTCCTCGACAGCTACCGGATCTGCAACTACTCCGGTGGCCTCGGTCCGAAACAGCGCCAGGGCGATTTCAAGAGTCCGGAAGGGTTCTATAACGTCACCCGCAGCCAGCTCAAACCCGACAGCCGCTTCTATAAAGCGATTAACATCGGCTTCCCGAACGCCTACGATCGCGCCCATGGTTATGAAGGGAAATACCTGATGATCCACGGCGACTGCGTCTCAGTCGGCTGCTACGCCATGACCGACAGCGGTATCGATGAGATCTTCCAGTTCGTGACCGGCGCTTTAGTCTTCGGCCAGCCAAGCGTGCAGGTGAGTATCTATCCGTTCCGCATGACCAACGCCAACATGGAACGCCACAAATACTCCTACTACGCGGATTTCTGGAAACAGCTCAAGCCTGGCTATGACTATTTCCAGCAGACCCACAAACCGCCGGTCGTATCAGTGACCGACGGCCGCTATGTGGTGAGCAAGCCGCTCAGCCACGAGGTTGTCCAGCCGCAGCTGGCCTCAAACTACACGCTCCCCGAGACAAAATAACGCCCACTCGCCTGGCATGATCTTATGCCAGGTTTCATTGGCCGTCAGCGGCTGCGTGGCGATAACCGTGACCACATCGTTGGGTGTGGTCTCGCGTTGAAAGTCGATCTCCACATCCTGGTCCAGCAGTTTTGCCACGCCGAACGGCGCTCGCCGGGTGATCCAGTGCAGATTGGTCGAGCAGAACGCCATTACGTAGCGCCCGTCCGACAGCAGCATGTTGAACACCCCTTTCTCACGTAGTTCACCCGCGAGGGTGGCGATATACTTGAAAACGCCCAGCATATTGCCCGGCGTGCGCGGATAGCGCTCGGTTAAACGGTGCAGCAGCCAGCAAAACGCTTTTTCACTGTCGGTTTCACCTACCGGATGAAAATTACCGGTTTTCAGCGACTTATAGCCTTTTAGCTGCCCATTGTGCGCATAGGTCCAGTTGCGCCCCCACAGTTCGCGGGTGAAGGGATGGGTGTTCTCCAGGGCCACCCTCCCGCGGTTGGCCTGACGAATATGGGCGACGACGGAACAGGACTTAATGGGGTAATCCTGAACCAGTTTCGCGATCGGCGACTGAAAGCTCGGCTGGGGATCCTTGAATGTGCGACAGCCTTTACCTTCATAGAAGGTAATGCCCCAGCCGTCTTTATGCGGCCCCGTCCCGCCGCCGCGCTGCACCAGCCCGGTAAAGCTAAAACAGATATCGGTTGGCACATTGGCGCTCATCCCGAGCAGTTCGCACATAGATCACCTCACCCTCACAAATCACGACGGCGCCGGAGCGAGGCTACCGTCAACAGTACACACTCACCTGCCTGTTAGCCTTTCGCCATCTCTTTTTCGATCAGCATAATCAGGATGTGGATCACTTTAATATGGATCTCCTGGATGCGGTCGGCGTAGCCAAAGTGCGGCACGCGAATTTCAACATCAGCGCTACCGGCCATTTTACCGCCGTCTTTACCGGTCAGGGTGATCACTTTCATCCCCTGCGCCCGCGCGGCCTCAATGGCCTTAATCACGTTGCCGGAGTTGCCAGACGTGGAGATACCGAGCAGCACATCGCCTGCGCGGCCAACGGATTCAACGTAGCGGGAGAACACATACTCATAGCCAAAATCATTGCTCACGCAGGAGAGGTGGCTGACGTCGGAGATCGCGATGGCCGGGTAACCCGGGCGGTTTTCGCGATAACGTCCGGTCAGCTCTTCCGCAAAATGCATCGCATCGCAATGGGAACCGCCGTTACCGCAGGACAGCACTTTCCCACCCGCCTTAAAGCTATCCGCCAGCAGGACAGCGGCACGCTGGATAGCATGGATATTGGCTTCGTCCTGCAGAAAGTTAGCCAGCGTTTCCGCGGCTTCGTTCAGTTCGTTACGAATAAGATCCTGGTACATGAGGATAATCCTTCAGTATGAGTGGAATAACCCCGGCAGTGTACCGGATAGCCGTCGAAGCGAGAAGCAGCAGGCAGCGTTATCCCTCGCTCTTTTGATTTTATGTGCCGCTTTTGCATACAACAATGTGAGCAAGGTTGTAATTATTTTGTAAACACATTGCTAAATAAAAACGCATGCACTACAACCAATACATCACAAGTGGTCAGACCTCCTACAAGCTCAGGGAGCATTTCTCTATGATGATTTTGAGTATTGTTGCAACCGTCGTTTTACTCGGCGCGCTCTTCTATCACCGGGTCAGCCTGCTGCTCAGCAGCGTGATTTTGCTCGCCTGGACCGCGGCGCTCGGCGCGGCCGGAGTGTGGAATATCTGGCTGCTGCTGCCGCTGGCGATCATACTGTTGCCGTTTAACTTTGCGCCTATGCGTAAATCCATGATTTCCGCACCGGCGTTTCGCACATTCCGCAAGGTGATGCCGCCGATGTCGCGCACGGAAAAAGAAGCCATCGACGCCGGCACCACCTGGTGGGAAGGCGATCTGTTTCGCGGCAATCCTGACTGGCAAAAGTTACATAACTATCCGCAGCCGCGGCTGACCGCCGAAGAGCAAGCTTTCCTCGACGGCCCAGTTGAAGAAGCCTGCCGGATGGCTAACGACTTCGCCATCACCCACGAAATGGCCGATCTGCCGCCGGAGCTGTGGGCCTATCTGAAAGAGCACCGCTTCTTCGCGATGATCATTAAGAAAGAGTATGGCGGACTTGAGTTCTCCGCTTACGCTCAGGCACGAGTACTGCAGAAACTCTCTGGCGTCTCCGGCATCCTGGCGATCACCGTCGGCGTCCCGAACTCGCTGGGCCCGGGCGAACTGCTGCAGCATTACGGTACCGAAGAACAGAAGAATCATTATCTGCCGCGTCTGGCACGCGGCCTGGAAATCCCTTGCTTCGCTCTCACCAGCCCGGAAGCGGGCTCTGACGCCGGCGCCATCCCGGATACCGGCGTGGTGTGCATGGGCGACTGGCAGGGTCAACAGGTGCTGGGGATGCGCCTGACCTGGAACAAACGTTATATCACGCTGGCGCCTATCGCCACCGTGCTGGGGCTGGCTTTCAAACTCTCTGACCCGGATCGTTTGCTGGGCGGAGAAGAAGAGCTGGGTATCACCTGCGCGCTGATCCCCACCTCCACCCCGGGCGTGGAAATCGGCCGTCGCCACTTCCCGCTGAACGTGCCGTTCCAGAACGGTCCAACCCGCGGCAAAGATATCTTCGTGCCTATCGATTACATCATCGGCGGCCCAAGCATGGCCGGTCAGGGCTGGCGCATGTTGGTTGAATGTCTATCGGTCGGCCGCGGTATTACTCTGCCGTCCAACGCCACCGGTGGTCTGAAATCCGTTGCCATGGCGACTGGCGCTTACGCCCATATTCGCCGCCAGTTCAAAATCTCCATCGGCAAAATGGAAGGGATTGAAGAGGCGCTGGCGCGTATCGCCGGTAACGCCTATGTGATGGACGCTGCGGCGTCGCTGATCACCTACGGCATCATGCTCGGCGAGAAACCTGCAGTGCTGTCCGCTATCGTGAAATATCACTGCACCCACCGCGGCCAGCGCTCCATTATCGACGCGATGGATATTACCGGCGGGAAAGGCATTATGCTGGGCGAAGGCAACTTCCTCGCCCGGGCCTATCAGGGCGCGCCTATCGCCATCACCGTGGAAGGCGCAAACATTTTGACCCGCAGCATGATGATCTTCGGTCAGGGGGCGATTCGCTGCCATCCGTACGTACTGGAGGAGATGGCCGCCGCGCAGAATAATGACCTGAACGCCTATGACAAGCTGCTGTTCAAACACATCGGCCATGTCGGCAGTAATAAAGTGCGGAGTTTCTGGCTGGGCCTGACCGGCGGGCGCACCAGCAGCGCGCCGACTCGTGACGCCACCCGTCGCTACTATCAGCAAATGAATCGTCTGAGCGCCAACCTGGCACTGCTGTCAGACGTCTCAATGGCGGTGCTCGGCGGCAGCCTCAAGCGACGCGAACGTATCTCCGCCCGTCTGGGAGATGTGTTAAGCCAGCTGTACCTGGCCTCGGCGGTGCTGAAACGCTATGACGATGAAGGACGCAATGAAGCCGATCTGCCGCTGGTTCACTGGGGGGTACAGGACGCGCTGCACCAGGCCGAGCAAGCCATTGACGATCTGTTGGACAATTTCCCGAACCGTCTGGTGGCAGGCGTAATGCGCCTGGTCATCTTCCCGACCGGCCGTCATCATCATGCGCCGTCGGATAGGCTGGACCACCAGGTCGCCAAAATTCTGCAGGTGCCCAGCGCCACGCGCTCCCGCATCGGTCGCGGTCAGTATCTGACGCCGAGCGAGCATAACCCGGTAGGCCTGCTGGAAGAGGCCCTGCTGGAAGTGATGGCGGCCGATCCTATCCACCAGCGGATCTGCAAAGAGTTGGGTAAAAATCTGCCGTTCACCCGTCTGGATGAGCTGGCCCACAACGCGCTGGCCAAAGGATTAATCAGTCAGGATGAGGCCGCCATTCTTACCCGTGCAGAGCATAGCCGTCTGCGCAGCATTAACGTCGACGACTTTGCGCCAGAGGAGCTGGCGACAAAGCCGGTAAAGCTGCCGGAAAAAGTTCGTAAAGTTGAAGCTGCATAATAAAACCACTACCACATCACACGCCGGGCGGGGAACTTTCCCCGCCTTTTTTTCGCCCTCTCCTCCCCTTTCGTTTCCATCAGTAGCATTTTTTTAACAAAATATTCCGCGGACCGCCGCGCGGCTGATATGGTGTTACAGTTAACCTAACCCCCTCATGAGAATGGAGTTGACCATTGTGCCTGGCCTGAAAATTTCGCTGTTGCAACAACCGCTGGTCTGGATGGACGGCCCTGCCAACCTGCGCCATTTTGATCGCCAACTGGAAGGAATCACCGGGCGCGATGTGATTGTTTTACCAGAGATGTTTACCACCGGCTTTGCCATGGAAGCGGCAAAACAGTCTTTACCCGAGGCCGACGTGGTGGAGTGGATGCATGCCCGGGCTGCGCAATCCCAGGCGCTGATTGCCGGCAGCGCTGCGCTGCAAACTGAACACGGCGCTGTTAACCGCTTCCTGCTGGTCGAGCCTGACGGTACGGTGCACCATTATGATAAACGGCACCTGTTCCGTATGGCCGATGAACATCATCACTATGAGGCCGGAAACCAGCGCGTGGTCTTTGAATGGCGTGGATGGCGGATCCTGCCGCTGGTCTGTTACGACCTGCGCTTTCCGGTATGGTCGCGTAATCAGAACGACTATGATTTGGCGCTGTATGTCGCCAACTGGCCGGCGCCGCGCTCGCTGCACTGGCAGTCGCTGCTGATCGCCCGTGCGATTGAAAACCAGGCCTATGTCGCCGGCTGTAACCGGGTTGGCACTGACGGCAACGGCCATCATTACCGCGGCGATAGTCGGATTATCAATCCCCAGGGGGAGATTATCGCCACCGCCGATCCGCATCAGGCCACTCGTCTTGATGCCGAGCTGTCGCTGAGCGCCCTTCAGGAATATCGTGAAAAATTCCCCGCCTGGCGCGATGCCGATCCTTTCACGATCGGCTAATCACCCTTCGGGAGCCGCTGCGCTCCCTTTTTATTCCACCACGATCCGCACAGCACAGTAGACCAATAACGCTGCCAGCATCCAGTTCAGTTGCCGCCCGTACAGCAAAAACAGGCGCTGAAACAGATGCCCCGCCAGCGCCCAGCACAGATTTCCCAGCGCGCCAATCGCCGCCAGCAGCAGACTCACGCTGATAAGCCAAACAGGCTCGCGAGTAACGGGCAGAACAAAGGTAGAAAGCGCGGTGATGCCATACAGAATAATTTTAACGTTGACGAACTGTAGCCCCAGACTCGCCCAAAAGCCTACCGGTTCTACACTCGGCGTCCCTGTCGCCGGTTTGCTTTTGGCAATCTGCCAGGCCAGCCACAGGATGTACGCCGCGCCAATCCATCCCAATACCAGGGTAAAGCGTGAGTCGAGTTCAACCAGCGAAAAGGTTAAAGCCGCGCAAATCAACATAGTGATAATAAACCCGACGCTCATCCCGGCCAGCACCCGCAGGCTGCGGCGTAGACCATGGGAGGTGACGCTGCTCAGCGCCAGGATATTGTTGGGCCCGGGTGTCAGGGCGGTGATCAAAGTGTAAGTTAAAAAGGCGCTAATCAGGGTAGGTGTCACGGGTTTTCTCCTCTTGTCTGGCAGACACTACCCGAAGCTGATAATTTAAAAAAATGAATATTTTTTCATTCTCGCTTCGATAATATCGATACAAAGAGGAAATATGGATCTGCGACGCTTCATCACCTTCAAAACTGTTGTCGAAGAAGGCTCCTTTCTGCGCGCGGCGCAGAAACTATGCTGCACTCAGTCCACCGTGACTTTTCATATCCAGCAGCTGGAGCAGGAGCTTGCCATCCCGCTGTTTGAGAAAATCGGCCGGCGGATGTGTCTCACCGCCGCCGGTAAGAAGCTCCTGCCGCATGTCTACGACCTGACTAAAGTGATGGCCTCGATACGTCAGGCGGCACGCCAGGACGATGAGCCCGGCGGCGAACTTCGCGTCGCCACTGGCGAAACGCTGCTGGCGTATAAAATGCCGCGGGTGCTGCAGCGTTTTAAGCAACGCGCTCCGAAAGTGCGCCTGTCGCTGCAGTCGCTCAACTGCTACAGCATCCGCGATGCGCTGCTTGCCGACGAGGTCGATTTGGGGGTGTTTTACCGGGTGGGTAACGATGACGCGCTCACGATAATGGAGCTTGGCCAGCAGTCGCTGACGCTGGTCGCATCGGTCGAGCAGGCGCCGGTAGACTTCATGCGCCCGCGGCAGCATATCCCGCTGAGCTTTATCATCAACGAACCCCAGTGCGTGTTCCGGCAGATTTTTGAAAGCACCCTGCGCCAACGCGAAATTACTCTGGAGAACACCATTGAGCTGTGGAGTATTGAGAGTATCAAGCAGTGCGTGGCGGGAAATCTGGGAGTGAGTTTTCTGCCACGCTTTGCGGTGGAGGACGAGCTCAAGCGCGGGACGCTGGTTGAGCTGCCATTCAGCGAGACGCCGTTGACGATCCATGCGCTCTGCGCCCACCATGCCGGGAAGGCTATCAGTCCGGCGATGCGGGTATTTATGCAGTGCATGCAGGAGGAACAAGAGGCGCGCTGAAATTCGGCGACGAAAACGACGAAAGCCTGAATCATTGCTGATTCAGGCTTTCTGAATAGTGGCGGAACGGACGGGACTCGAACCCGCGACCCCCTGCGTGACAGGCAGGTATTCTAACCGACTGAACTACCGCTCCGCGTTGTTGTTCCGTTGGGAACGAGGCGAATATTACGGATTCCCCTCTACCCCGTCAACGCTTTTTCTACCATTTTGAATCGTTTGCTGCAAAAATCACCCAACCGCCTACTTTTAATTCATTTTAGTGGCTATCAGGCACGCCACAGGCAGCTTCCGCCTTTCTTTTGTACCAGGTCGAGGCGGGATTCATGGTTCGCCAGTTCTTCATCTGAGGCATAAACCACGCGTAACTGACTGCCGGCGCGGACGACGCGCTGAATTCCCATCTCTCCCGCCTGCTGCTGGCTTTCGCCTTCCATAGAGAACGCCATCGAAGTCTGGCCGCCGGTCATCATCAAATAGACATCGGCAAGGATCTGGGCATCGAGCAACGCCCCGTGCAGCGTACGCTTGCTGTTGTCTATTTCGTAACGCGAACATAGCGCATCGAGGCTGTTGCGCTTGCCTGGAAACATTTTCCGCGCCAGCGCCAAACTGTCGGTGATTTTACAAAAGGTCTCGGTTTTTCCGATGCCGCGGTTTAGCTTACTGAATTCATAATCCATAAAGCCGATATCGAACGAGGCGTTATGGATCACCAGCTCCGCGCCGCGGATGTAATCCATAAACTCATCAGCCACGTCGGCAAAGGTAGGTTTATCCAGCAGGAACTCATCGGCGATCCCGTGTACGCCGAATGCTTCAGGATCCACCAGCCGATCGGGCTTCAGATAGACGTGAAAATTGTTACCGGTCAGGCGGCGGTTGATCACCTCCACGGCGCCGATCTCAATGATCTTGTGTCCTTCGTAGTGTGCCCCGATCTGGTTCATACCGGTGGTTTCGGTATCGAGAACAATCTGGCGCGTAATTGCAGTGCTCATAGCGGTCATTTATGTCAGACTTATCGTTTACAAATCGATTTCAATTACAGGAAGTCTACCAGAGATGCTCAAACAGGTAGAAATTTTCACCGACGGCTCTTGCCTGGGTAATCCAGGACCTGGCGGCTACGGCGCCATCATGCGCTACCGCCAGCACGAAAAAACCTTCAGCGCTGGCTACCGTCTGACCACCAATAACCGCATGGAACTGATGGCGGCAATTGTTGCCCTGGAAGCGTTAAAAGAGCATTGCGAAGTGGTGCTCAGCACTGACAGCCAGTATGTTCGTCAGGGGATCACCCAGTGGATCCACAACTGGAAAAAGCGCGGCTGGAAAACGGCAGAGAAAAAGCCGGTGAAAAATGTCGACCTCTGGCAGCGGCTGGACGCCGCGCTTGGCCAGCATAAAATTAAATGGGAATGGGTAAAGGGCCACGCCGGCCATCCTGAAAATGAACGCTGCGACGAGCTGGCGCGCGCGGCGGCCTCCCACCCCACACTGGACGATGTCGGCTACCTGCCTGAGAGTTAATTCTGCCCTTTGCGCCACTGCCGGGTGGCGCCCACCGCCGGCCGCAGCTGAGTTTTCGCTTTGCCGGATTTCATCGGATTGAGCGTCAGCGGAATGGTCCGTTTGCGGGCGACAATCAATTGCAAACAGCCCAGCGCCGGCAGATGGGTGCTCAACAATTTGCCGCCATGGCGCGACCAGGGCAAAACCTGGTAACGTCCATAGTGCAGCACTTCAAAGTTGAGCAGCGCCAGCCAGTCCAGCTGGCGCATCAGCGTAAACATACGGCTATTATAAGGCGTTCCTTTGCGCAGGACCGGCACCAGCTTACGCAACCCCATCAGGCTGACCGGATTAAACCCGGTCAGGATCATCCAGCCATCATCGATCAGTACACGATCGGCTTCCCGCAGCAGACGATGCGGATCGCTACACCACGGCAGGGTGTGCGCCAGCAGGCAGGCGTCAACGGACTTTTCGGCAAAGGGTAAATGCAGCGGGTCAGCCCGGACCTGCATTGGATTTCCCGCCAGCGAGACATTCACCTGGTGCGAGATGGCGCAAGCTTCGGTATTGATTTCCGCGCTCAGATTGCCAATCTTAAGCAGATGAAAGCCATATAATTTAGCCAGCCACGGTTTCATCTGCTGCTCCAGCGTTTCGCGATAGTATTCGCCCCACGGCATACTGGACCAATGCTCAGGCGCTGTCACTGTGTGAGGTATCCTTGCCGGCTTCATTGCCACCTTCCGCTACGCTTTAGAGGTAATTTATGAATCTTATCAGTATTCCCGCGTTTCAGGACAACTACATCTGGGTTCTCAGTGAGAATAACGGCCGCTGCATCATCGTAGATCCAGGCGAAGCCGCGCCGGTTCTGGCGGCCATCGAGGAAAACCAGTGGCAGCCCGAGGCTATTTTATTGACCCATCATCATCAGGATCACGTCGGCGGCGTAAAACAATTACGTGAAAAATTCCCTTCTATAGTGGTTTACGGGCCGGCGGAAACCCAGGATAAAGGCGTCACTCAGGTGGTAGGCGATGGCGATCGGCTGTCAATTCTCGGGCACGATTTTTCCATTTTCTCTACGCCAGGTCACACATTAGGACATATCTGTTACTACAGCGAACCTTATCTGTTCTGTGGCGATACGATGTTTTCCGGCGGCTGCGGAAGGCTGTTCGAAGGTACAGCAGAGCAGATGTATCAATCATTTATGAAAATTAACGCCCTTCCTGAAGAAACCCTCATATGTTGCGCACATGAATATACGTTAGCGAATATGAAGTTTGCATTGAGTATCCTGCCAGATGATAGGGACATAAACGATTACTATCATAAAGTTAATGAGTTACGTGCAAAAAAACAAAAAACACTACCCGTAACTCTGAAAAATGAGCGGCGTATAAATTTATTTTTACGCGTAAATGATATTGATTTAATTGACAAAATTAACAAAGAAACAAATTTGCAACACTCTGTGGCGCGATTTGCATGGTTAAGGTCAAAGAAAGATGACTTCTGATATTTAATTCTTGTCATCGGCCAACTTCGCCGTTATCCTTGGTCGTCTTTTAAGCAACTATTGACACACACATGAAGGCACGAGCGATATTACTCGCCTCTGTCCTGCTGGTGGGGTGCCAGGCGTCTAAGCACGATGGCACCGTCGAACAGCGAGCACAGAGCCTTTCTGCGGCTGGTCAAGGGGAAGCAGGCAAGTTCACAAGTCAAGCGCGCTGGTTAGATGATGGAACCTTCTACGCGCAAGACCAGGATCTGTGGACTTCCATAGGCGACGAGCTAAAGATGGGAATACCGGATAATCCCCGGATTCGCGAACAGAAACAGAAGTACTTAAGAAATAAGAGCTATCTCCACGATGTAACTTTACGGGCAGAGCCGTATATGTACTGGATAGCCGGGCAGGTTAAGAAACGTAACATGCCAATGGAACTGGTATTACTACCCATAGTGGAGAGCGCTTTTGACCCACACGCGACGTCTGGCGCCAATGCCGCAGGCATTTGGCAGATCATTCCGAGCACAGGGCGCAATTATGGTTTAAAACAGACCCGCAGTTACGATGCGCGTCGTGATGTCGTCGCATCTACTACCGCGGCGCTGGACATGATGCAACGTCTGAACAAAATGTTCGACGGCGACTGGTTGTTAACGGTCGCAGCCTATAACAGCGGCGAAGGCCGGGTCATGAAGGCAGTAAAAGCGAACCGTTCGCGTGGCAAACCCACCGATTTCTGGTCGCTGTCTCTGCCGCATGAAACGAAAATCTACGTCCCGAAAATGCTGGCATTGAGCGACATTCTCAAAAACAGCAAACGTTACGGCGTAAAGCTGCCTACGGCTGATGAAAGCCGTGCGCTGGCGCGCGTTCGCCTCGACAGTCCGGTTGATATTTCTCAGCTCGCGGACATGGCCGGTATGCCGGTCAGCAAGCTGAAGACGTTCAATGCGGGCGTAAAAGGGTCAACGCTGGGCGCGAGCGGGCCAAAGTACGTCATGGTGCCGCAGAAGCACGCCGCACAGCTGCGTGAATCGCTGGCCTCTGGCGACATTGCCGCCGTGCAGCCGACGCAGCTCGCGGACAATACGCCGCTGACCAGCCGTAGCTATAAGGTGCGTTCCGGCGACACCATTTCCGGGATAGCTTCCCGTCTTGGTGTGACGACCCGCGATCTGCAGCAGTGGAATAACCTGCGCGGCTCTGGATTAAAGGTTGGGCAGAATCTGGTTATTGGCGCTGGCAGCAGCGCCCAGCGTCTGGCGAACAACAGCGATAGCATCACCTATCGCGTTCGTAAAGGCGATTCGCTGTCGAGCATCGCCAAACGTCACGGCGTTAATATTCGCGACGTGATGCGCTGGAACAGCGATACCGACAACCTGCGCCCAGGCGATCAGCTAACGTTGTTTGTGAAAAACAGCGATCGACCAGAGTCCTGATACCTCTGGTTCGACAAAAAGGCACCGACTTCCCCGGTGCCTTTTTTGTTGCCTAAATTAAACCGCTTTATGCGCTTCGAACAGAATGGTATCGCTGGTAAACGATCCGTCCTCCTGTAACTCGAAGTACGCTTTGACCTCCGCCGAAGCGCTCTGCTGATATAAGCGAATCGCCTCCACCAGCGGCTCAGGAGTACGCATCCGCGCCACCCATGAACTGAACTCCAGCGGCAGGCGATCGGTCAACAACTGGTTAACCACCAGCCCCGCTTCAGTCGCCAGCGTCAACCACTCGCCGCTGGAATAATTACGCACATGCGAGGTGTCGCGCAGGGCTTCCACCGTCTGCAGCCAGACATCACGTACCGGATGACCCGGCGACATCACGTCCATCACGATAATCACCCCGCCCGGCTTGAGAACACGTTTCACCTCACGCAGCGCCTGGCCAACGTCATGCCAGTGGTGAGCGGAGTAGCGGCTAATCACCACATCAAAGCTGGCATCAGCGAACGGCAGCGTTTCGGCGTACCCCTGCTGGGTCACGATATTGCTAAAACCTTTCTCCTTTGCCGCGGCGGCAACGACCTCCAGCATCTGGCTCGATAAATCATAGGCGGTCACCTCGGCAACCTGTCCCGCCGCGGTAAAGCTGGCGTGCCCTGCCCCGCAGCCCATATCCAGCACTTTCGCCTGAGGAAAATCAGCCAGCCGTTCCGCCAGCCGCTGCAGATCGCGACCAGAGGCGTGTACGGCGCTGGTCAGATAGGCGCTGGCCTGGGAGCCGAACTGCTTTTCGACGTTGTCATGGTGAGAGCGTGTTGTCATGTTGTCTTGTCCTTACGGTTTTTTTTGAGTAATAAAAGGCAGCACCATGCATGCGCAGGCCTGCCCCATGGCAGGCCTGACCAACCTTAAATTAATCAGGCTTGCCGGGACTGAATTCGACTAGTAGCGGGTTGTGGTCGGAGGCGCGGGTCACCAGCACGGAAGCATCGTGCACGCTTAACCCACGGTAGAACACAAAATCGAGGGGACGACCAAACGCGCGGCGGCGCTGATCGTCTGAGAAACGAACTTCGCGTAACGACATCTCACGCGCAAAGCGGTACAGCGCATTCATCCGCGGCCGGCTCCAGGCATTGAAGTCGCCGGCCATGATCACCGGCCCGCTGTGATGGGCGATCTGATCGCCAATTGGCAGCAGCTGTTTGCTGTAGACGTCGACGCCAAGGCTAAAGTTGACGGCATGGATATTGACTACCATCAACAACCGCGCATCCGGCAGCGGATAAACGGTCACTAACGCCGATTTCGGCAATCGCAAAATAGGCTCGCGCTCGCGCAGCGGACAGCAATAGATGGGGTGCGCGGAGGCCAGCGTCATTACGCCGGAAGGATGCTGCGGCAATACCAGCGCCGGCACCTGATCGGCGGCCAGATAGTTTGAAGTCGCGAACCGGACCAGTTCTGGGGTAGTTTGCGCCTCCTGCAACAGGACCAAATGCGCATCTTTGCCGAAATTTTTGAGGACCGACTGCCACTCTGCGCGCTG
Organism: Klebsiella sp. HMSC16A12; assembly: GCF_001808265.1. Classification (NCBI taxonomy): domain Bacteria; kingdom Pseudomonadati; phylum Pseudomonadota; class Gammaproteobacteria; order Enterobacterales; family Enterobacteriaceae; genus Klebsiella; species Klebsiella sp. HMSC16A12. The sequence goes on along the minus strand of NZ_KV792574.1, from coordinate 3,504 downwards.
CTGCTTGAAGATATTCCATACCAGCACGCGGATCTTCTCATCGCTGCTTAATGGCGTACCGGCGGGATAAACCGGACTCACGCCCGCAAACGCCCCCGGAGGCAATATTCTCTCCGCAGGTTGTCCGGCGACATAGCGCATGGCGTAGGTGTTCTTTCGCAATTTGGGCATTAATCCTCGATAACAGAAACCAGCCCGACGACGACTGGTTATTCTGTTATAGGGATTTTCCCATACACTTTCAATGCAAATTGCGAGAAACCCTTAGCCTTCGGGAGAAAGCGCTGCCGAACGGCGTGGCAATTTATCTAAACGTCCGCTCAGGACCACCAACAGCAAAGCGACCAGCACAATCATCGCGCCAATCCACGGCGTCTGCGCCAGACCGTACCGCTCGACCGTCTGTCCGCCGACGATGGACCCCAGAGCAATGCCGACGTTAAAGGCGGCAATATTCAGGCCGGAAGCGACGTCGACAGCCCCCGGGGTATACTGCTCTGCTTTTTGCACCACATACACCTGCAAACCCGGCACGTTGCCGAAGGCGAAGATGCCCATCACCAGTACCGTTGCCAGCGCGGCATAGTGAACGCTGGCGGTCAACTGGAAGACCAGCAGCAGCACCACCAGCGCGGCGAAGATAAACTTCAGCGCGGAGACGGCGCCATGCTTATCGGCCAGTTTGCCCCCCCACACATTACCGATAGCGACCGAGACACCATAGCCCAGCAGGATCCAGCTCACCGCTGACGGACTGAAACCGGCCAGCTCCTGCATCATCGGCGCAAGGAAGGTAAAGGCGGTAAACACGCCGCCGTAGCCCAGCGCGGTAATGGCGTAGATCATCAGCAGGCGAGGATGGGTTAATACTTTCATCTGATCGCGCAGGCTGGCGCTGGCGCGGCCCGGAATATTATTCGGTACCAGAATCAGGCTGCTGATAAGGGCAATGACGCCCAGAATCGATACCGCGAGGAAGGTTTCCCGCCAGCCAAAATGCTGGCCGATGAAAGTCCCGAACGGTACCCCGGTTACCAGCGCGACCGTCAGGCCGCCGAACATAATGGCAATGGCCGAGGCCGCTTTCTCTTTTGCCACCAGGCTGGTGGCAATTGTCGAGCCAATAGAGAAGAACACGCCGTGTGCCAGGCCGGTCAGCAGTCGCGCCAGGATCAGCGTTTCATAGCCCGGGGCCTGCCAGGCCAGCACATTACCCGCCGTAAACAGGACCATCAACGCCAGCAGCAGCTGTTTACGCGGCATACGCCCGGTTAACGCCGTCAGCACCGGAGCGCCGATAGCTACGCCCAGCGCGTAGATAGAAACCAGCAGTCCTGCAGAAGGCAAAGAGATAGAGAGTTGCTGGGCGATGGTCGGGACCAGGCCGACAATCACAAATTCAGTGGTGCCAATTGCGAAGGCACCGATAGTTAAGGCAAATAGCGCCAGTGGCATAATTTACTCCGTAGCATCAGGATTAAGATGACACGTAGTATGAAGGGTTGTATAAATAACAAAAACTATCAAAGTATCAATAGAATTTTGCTATAGGTGCAATAATGAGAGCCACATCAGAGGAGATCGCCATCTTTGTGGCGGTGGTGGAAAGCGGGAGTTTCAGCCGGGCGGCCGAGCAGCTCGGACAGGCCAACTCCGCCGTCAGCCGGGCGGTCAAAAAGCTGGAATCAAAGCTAGGCGTAAGCCTGCTCAATCGGACCACCCGCCAGCTCAGCCTGACAGAAGAAGGCGAGCGCTACTTTCGCCGGATGCAGGTGGTCTTGCAGGAAATGGCGGCGGCAGAGAACGATCTGCTGGAGACGCGCACGACGCCGCGGGGCCTGCTGCGTGTAGATGCCGCGACGCCGGTGATGCTGCATTTTCTCATGCCGCTGGTGAAGCCATTTCGCGAGCGCTACCCGGAAATGACGCTGTCGCTCGTCTCGTCTGAGACGTTTATCAATCTGATTGAACGGAAAGTGGATGTGGCCATTCGGGCCGGGACCTTAACGGATTCCAGCCTGCGCGCCCGACCGCTGTTTACCAGCTATCGTAAGATCGTCGCCTCGCCCGACTATGTCGCGCGCTACGGTATGCCGCAGCATCCATCCGATCTGAAACAGCATCACTGCCTCGGCTTCACCGAGCCGGTATCGCTGAATACCTGGCCGGTCTCCTGTTGCGATGGCCAGCTGTTAGAGATCGAAGCGGCGGTGTCATCCAATAGCGGCGAAACGCTCAAGCAGCTGTGCCTGACCGGCAACGGTATTGCCTGCCTGTCGGATTACATGGTGGATAAAGAGATTGCCAGCGGAGAGTTTGTCGAGCTACTGGCCGATAAGCGCTTACCGGTGGAAATGCCTTTCAGTGCCGTCTATTACAGCGACCGGGCGGTCAGCACTCGCATCAGGGCATTTATTGATTTTCTGAGCGACCACGTAAAACAGCTCCCGAAGGAGCTGTCGTAATACCTTCTCGGGCGGCAGGGTGAACGGCATACCGGTAGCGAGTGATTAATCCCACTGCGGCGCCAGACCTTCCGGGCTCACCAGCCGATCGTTGCAATCCAGCGCAGCGATCGCCTGTCGATCTTCATCATCCAACTGCAGATCCAGCGCCTTCAGGTTGCTGGCCAGGTTATCACGCTTCGTCGAGGACGGGATCACCGCGTACCCCTCGCCCATCGCCCATGCCAGGATAACCTGCGCCGGAGTCGCATTATGTTTCGCCGCGATACGGGCAATCACTTCATCTTTCAGCGCCTTACCATAAGCCAGCGTCATGTAAGAGGTGATGCGGATGCCGTGCTCACGTGCCCAGTCGACGACTTTACGGTTTTGCAGATACGGCGAGAGTTCAATCTGGTTGGTCGCAATGTTTTCAGCGCCAACGGCGGCAATCGCGCGCTCCATCAGTGGAATAGTGAAGTTGGAGATACCAATCTGACGGGTCAGACCCAGCTTCTTCGCTTCCATCAAGGCTGCCATAAACTCTTCAACGGCAACCGCATCGTTCGGTGCCGGCCAGTGGATGAGCGTCAGGTCAACATAGTCCGTGCGCAGCTTCTGCAGACTTTCTTGCAGGCTGGCGATGAGTTTGTCTTTGCTCAGGTTCTCGATCCAGATTTTGGTAGTGATGAACAGCTCATCACGCGGCACGCCGCTTTCGGCGATAGCCTGACCCACCGCGGCTTCGTTGTCATAGATTTGCGCGGTGTCGATAGCACGATAGCCCAGCTCCAGCGCGGTTTTTACGGATGCGATAACAACATCATCTTTCAGACGGAAGGTGCCAAGACCAAATGCAGGGATTGCCATGATTTTCCTCGTTATTTCTTCATTTCGGTTAACGGATGAAATTATGGCTGATGGTGTGGAGGGGAAAAAGAGCGATTAATGCAGAGGATTTTTGCTGAATTAGCAATAATAGAGAACAGATCAAACAAAAAAGCCCTGAGCAAATGCTCAGGGCTCTTAATAAGTGGCGGAACGGACGGGACTCGAACCC
>NZ_KV792573.1:0-29905 GCF_001808265.1 Klebsiella sp. HMSC16A12 | reverse complement strand
TACCCTAAATCAGTAAGTTGGCACCATCACCACCCCAGGGATATTTATATTCACTGACTGAGAAATAAAAAAAGCAGCCAGAAACCGGAGCCTTCAACGTTTATCGCCGCCAGCATTTCTCTGCCACTGTCCTTAGCGCTATCCATAATGATCTCCTTTATCCATCCCCTTTCCTGCGCTTCATCCCCGCAGAGGCCCCGCTTTGCCGACAAGTTTGACTGGCTGCAGGCACGCTACCGCCCATCGCTGTTTCCTGTTTATCAGGGACCCGTAGCGCACAAGGTCAGACAGGCAGATTGTTGTTGTTCAACCTCCGCGATCGGGGTCGCTGATTACTCGGTTTCGCTTTTTAATCCGTTAGTCTCTGCTCCTGAGGTATTGGCCGTGCCCGGCGTCAGACAGGCGTCCTTCTGCGGGACCAGACTGATCTCCACCCGGCGATTTTGCGCCCGTCCCTCTGGCGTCTCGTTGCTGGCGACAGGACGGCTTGCGCCGTAGCCCTGCACCGCAAAACAGCTCTCCGGCACATCGCCGGTATCGCGCATCCAGTCGCGGACCGCCTCGGCACGCTTCAGGGAGAGTTGTTGATTGGATCTATCGTTGCCGATGCTGTCGGTATGGCCTGCCACCACGATCAGCCAGCCGGGTTTGGCCTTAATGCCCAGCAGCGAGTTCACCAGCAGCTTTGTCGAACCCGGTTTCAGCGCCGATTTGCCGGTATCGAACAGCGCCATGCTATCGAGGCGGATCGTCTGCGGCCCCTGCACAACCTGCTTAATGACCGGACGCGGCGGCGGGGGCGGCGCCCAGTCATTGATAGCGGCTTCAACGAAGGGGATCAGCCGCCCCCCCTGATACAGCCCCAGCCGATAACGCAGCGGCTCCCCCCGGCGCAACCAGTCATCCAGCAGGCGGCTGTCGGCACGCAGACGCTGCTGCGCCTGCAGCTTCGGCGTCGGCGGCGTGCCGCTGAGGCGGTGATACACCGCCAGATGATCGCCGACGCTGCGCACCAGGCGCTGGTTGTTGATAAAGGAAGCCAGCATCGCCAGCGCCAGAAAGAGGAAGCCCACCCCAGCGGCAAGACCGGCATCGCGCATCCGGCGGCTGACCCCGTGGCGGTGCGGCAGTGACGACAGAAGAAGATCCGGCAGCGGGTGAGGACCTGGCGCCGCGTCGTTGCCCGGGGAGAGCGTGGTGATCCCGGCGATTTGCTGTTGCCAGAGGTTATTCGCCACCGCCGCCACCGGCGTAAGGCAGATGCCCGCGGCACACAGGTTCAGCGGAGGAAGTTCTGCCTGCCGGGCGCGGAATGGCCGGAAAAGAGCGTTTTCGGCCAAGGTCAGAATGCTCTCCAGCCACAGCGTCTGATGCAGGCGTGAGGCAGAGCTGCCCTCCCGCTGCCACCCGGCAACCGCCTGGGGCGCTTGTCCCTTCAGCTGCACCTGGAGACCAGCCCTCTCCGGCGTGATGGTAAACCAGCGGCTTTCCGCGGCCTGGCGGCCTGGCGGCGTCACCCAGAACACGCTCCACACCGGCGGCAGACCGTTTAGCCAGGTTCGGCACTGAACGATACTCCGCCGCCAGTCGCGCAGCGACTGCGCCAGATGCTCCCCGGAGGGGTGGTGCTCCGGTACCACCGCCAGCAGCACGGAAACCTGCGATACCAGCGCCGGACGCGCCGCCGCCAGGTACTGCGCCAGCCGCGGCAACTGCTCCGCGCTGTCACCCCGGAGATACCAGCCGTGACGGGTTTCGCCGTGCGCCGAACGCCCGGGAAACAGACCGTCGGTATCCCCGCAGACCAGAACCACCGCCCCCTGAAAATCCTCGGGCGGTAGGACGATTTCCGATCGCTGACGGCTGACTGCCCGGCGACGCTGACGCCAGAGCGCCGCGCCGCCCGCCAGCAGGATGCACAGACTGAAGATCACCTGGTTGCCGATGGACAGCGGCCAGAAGCCCAGCACTAGCCACAGGGCCAGGATGACGGTCAGTATCGTAAGCAGACGACGGGCATTATCACGCATTTCTTATCCCTGCCCTGCTATCTGCGCCACCATCTGTGACAGCACGGAGGAGAAGGTCAACCACAGCGCCGCCAGCGCCACAATGCCAGCCGCCCAGCCGCACCAGTACATCCGCCGTCCGCTGCGCAGCCGGGAGGCACGAACCACCACCGGCGCCTCCTGGGTCAGGCTGAACGGCGGGACCCGCGCGCCAAGCGCTTGCGCCACGTCCTCACGCCGTTCGTCATCCTCGGCGCGGTACTGTCCGACAAATCCCAGCTGTAAAGTACGAAAAAAGCAGGTCAGCACTGCCGCATCCGCCGTGGGCTCTCGCAGCAGCTGGCGGATCCGTTCCCAGAGCTCTTCCCCGGCGTTGAGAGTGCTGAAAAAGCGCGCCTGCAGCGGATCCTTGCGCCACTTGCGGTAGCCATCATCCTGACTGGCGCGGTTGAGGACGCTCTCATCGAGCAGCGCGCAGTAGGCATAGAGCATCTGCTCAGCGCTGGCTTCACTGACTCCCCCCGCCGTCAGCGCCTCGCGCGCCTCGGTCACCCATCGACAGGCCTGGCGATAGAGCGCCTCGCCATCCGTCACCGGCTGGCCGCAGCGTAACTGGCTGACCATCAGCCAGCCCGGGTAAAAAGTTTTGTTGATCAGATCGCTTTCAGAGCTATTCATGAGCGCAGTACCGCAAAGAGTTCAAGTTTCACGTCGCCAAGCGATTCCGGGGTATAGAAGGTGCAGTTGCCGGCCTCCAGCATCGCGCGGGCGGCATCGGTGGAGAGATCCAGAGCGAAATATTGGTTTTCCAGACGTAGCGGAATGGCCGCCGGCACATGGCTCAGCGGTTTGATCGCGATGCCGCTGAGGGCAATATTGACGACCTCGGCGACATCATCATGGCTACCCGCCTTACAGAGCTGCGGAAAGCGGCTCTGTAGCTGGTGAGGGGGGAGTGAAGAGCGCACCGACAGATAAAAATCCGCCCCCTCGCGCAGCCGCGCATCGTGCAGCCTGCCCCGCCAGATCTCCCGGTCGGCGCCCTGCTCCAGAGCGATGGCGATCACCCTTGAGGGCAGGCTGACTTCGAGCAGCGTATCCAGCAGGGCAAACAGCGGTGGGAATACCTGCTCTGGCGAGGCATGTCGGTAGCGGGGGATTGCTTCCAGATGATGTTCAAGGGAGAAAGTCAGCAGACTGCCGGCCAGCCTGGCCAGTTCGCGATAGAGCAGCTCCGGATGGCGCGAAGGGTCCTGATGCAGCTCGCTGAGCACCGGTTCAGCGCTGTTCAGCGCGTTGAGCAGCCAGAACAGGGAAACATCCGCCACGGCAAAATCAGCCATCCGCGCATTGCTTTCACGACGCATGGCCATCAGGCGTCTGCGTCGGGCCTGCAGGCGATGTAACAGCTCGCCCAGCTCGCTGACCAGCGTCGGGCTTGCCGCCAGCGACAGCAGCGGCGGGATGAATTCCGGGTCAACGATCCACTGCCCCTGGGCGTCGTGCACCAGACGCGCTACCGGGCAGGTGAGGAAGGCTGCATTTTCCTCGGTGGAGAGACGCAGCGTTAGCGCGTGCCGCAGAACGGCCAGCTCGCTGCGTTCATGGCCGGCCAGCTCCTGGACGGTCACCTGCTCGGCGCGCCAGCGGCGCGGGCGGGCGCTCTCCTGGCCGTCATCAAGATTGCCGCCGCTGGCGCTGAGCAGCGGCAGAGCGAGCAGAACCTCCACCCTGTCCTGCATCACGTCCGATACATCGCGGACCGGTGGCAAAATATCCGCCAGCTCGGTGTCAATCAGCGTTCCGTCGGCGAAACGCACGATCAGCCGGGTAGCGTTGAGCCGGGAAAGGGTGAGCGCGCTCGCGTCAAACTCCGCGCGCAATACCCCCCACGGGTGGGCGAGCGCCATGCGGGAGACCGTATCGGCGACGTGCGCGTCCCAGCGGGCCTGTTGCTGAAACTGCTGCGGGACCAGAAAAGCCCCGTCGCGCCATAATGGGCGGAAAATCTTCATTGCACCTCCTGTGCCTTTCGCTTTCATTGGTCTGCAGACAGGACCAAATGCCCGGACGGATATCCCTCATCCGCCGTGTGTTCGGCTGGATTTATTACCTGCCGCTTCAGGGAAAGGAAATATCTCCCCTGCCCGCGAGAGTTTCGAAGTCAGATGATATTTTTGGTCAAGGGATGTTTATCATAAAGCGAAAGAGTCAGGGGGAGGTAACGCCTGGCCCTAAATAATATCTGAATTCAACCCAAGGTAGCTTTATTGCTCTCGGTCATAACATGTAGAAGGAATATTCCATAAGCGGCCCTTTTATTATTTTCCTGTTGAATATTAATTAGCGAATTAATCCCTCCGTAGGGAATATTTATATTTACCTTAAATATAAATAATAATAAAAATATCACCGCAATCGATATACCCTCAGTAGCAATGAGTCCAGAGTCTCCCCGGCAACTGCCAGATGCCCGGAGGAGTGCCCCGCCCCCACCCGGCCATTGCCAGGCGCTGCATTACCCCGTATTTTGGTTTCCCGCTCCGCTGTGGGCGGGTATCAGGGCGAACGAGAGAGAAAATGAAACCACTATTTGTCTATGGGACGCTCTGTCCCGGTCGCAGCAATGCGCATATTCTGGAGGCGATCGGGGGCGAGTGGCGTCCCGGCTACGTCACCGGCACCTTTTACGCGCGCGGCTGGGGCGCAGCCGCCGATTTCCCGGGGATCGTCCTCGACGCTCACGGCCCACGGGTCAACGGCTATCTGTTCCTGTCCGATCGGCTGGCGGCGCACTGGCCGATGCTGGACGACTTTGAGGAGGGGTACGATCGGGTGCCGGTGGAAGTGACCACCGACGATGGACAGCAGATCAGCGCCTGGATTTATCAGCTTCAGCCCCGGGGGTAATCCCCCGCCGCGCTGCGCGGCATGGTACAGCAGCCCAGCGCGATCGCGAGTCTGGCGTCGTTTCTGCCAATGCAGGTATACTTGCCAGATGTTTCCTCAGTTTCAGACACGCAGATGACAAAACTCACCTTACAAGAGCAGATGCTCAAAGCCGGCCTGGTCAGCAGCAAAAAAATGGCTAAAGTCCAGAGGACGGCGAAAAAATCCCGCGTTCAGGCCCGTGAGGCCCGGGAAGCGGTGGAAGAAAATAAAAAAGCCCAGCTGGAGCGTGATAAACAGCTTAGCGAGCAGCAAAAGCAGGCGGTGCTGGCGAAAGAGTATAAAGCCCAGGTGAAGCAGCTGATCGAGATGAACCGCATTACGGTCGCCCGGGGCGATATCGGCTTTAACTTTACCGATAATAATCTGATCAAAAAAATCATGGTCGACAAGCCCACCCAGACCCAGCTGATTAACGGCCGTCTGGCGATTGCCCGCCTGGCGGTGGATAACAAGCCCGAAGGTGAGTATGCGATTATTCCGGCGGTAGTGGCTGAGAAAATTGCCCAGCGCGACGCCAGCAGCATCGTGTTGCACAGCGCCCTGAGTCAGGATGAGCAGGATGAAGACGATCCGTACGCCGACTTTAAGGTGCCCGACGATCTGATGTGGTAACCCCGGGCTTTCCCGCCGCGGGCGATCAAAACGGGCTCGCCTGCTGGATATGCATCGGCTCATGGCTGACGGGGTGGACAAAGCGCAGTTCGCTGGCGTGCAGCATCAGCCGCGGAGCCTGTTCCGTGCCGGGCAGCTCCCGGCCACCGTACAGATCGCAGCCAAGGATCGGATAGCCCAGCAGCTGGCAGTGAATACGCAGCTGATGGGTCCGTCCGGTCTCCGGGGTGAGCGTCACCCGGGTTAACGCCAGCGCCCTCTCGCCTTCTCGCGCCTGATACAGGCGGTCTATGACCCGATAGCGCGAACGCGCCGGTTTGCCGTGGCGGGCGCAGAGCGCCATGCGCGGGAAACGGGCCGGATCTTTGGCGATTGCCGCCTCCACTATCCCCTCGTCTTCCGCCAGGTGGCCGCACAGCAGCGCCGTATAGACCTTGTCCACCGTGCGCTGGCTGAACTGTTGGCACAGCAAGGCGTTAATGCCCTTGTTGCGGGCGATCACCATCAGGCCGGAGGTGCCGAAGTCCAGGCGGTGCACCAGGGTGCAGCCCGGAAAGCGCTGAACCAGCCGGTGATGCACGGAGTCGAGGTTGCGCGGATCTTTGCCCGACAGGCTCAGCAGCCCGGCGGGCTTATTGATCAGCACCAGGTGTTCGTCCTGATACAAGAGGGTGATCTGTTCGCGGCACGGCGGCGCGACAAAGGTATCGATAATGGTGGACATCAGGCGGCCCGAAGAAGGAGTGGCTGGCGATAGTACCTCATTTCGCCCACCGGCACGATGCTGGCGCACAATCCGCCCCTAGCGGCGGCGTCATTTATCACCCACACTTATCGCAAAGGCATGGCCTGTACAGGCAATGTGCTTTACACTGCGCGCTGCAAAATTTGTGTTAACCAACGAGTAATACGGTAATGGCGATGAACGGAACAATCACAACGTGGTTTAAAGATAAAGGTTTTGGATTTATCAAAGATGAAAACGGCGAAAATCGTTATTTTCACGTGATTAAGGTCGCCAATCCTGATCTTATCAAGAAAGACGCGGCGGTGACTTTCGAACCTACCACCAACAATAAAGGGCTGTCGGCCTACGCGGTGAAGGTCATTCCGGAAAGCAAATATATCTATATTGCCGGCGAGCGGTTGAAGCTGACCTCCATCAAATCCTATGTGGTGTACCGGGAAGAAGAGCCGGTCGAGACCCGCGTCGATAAAGAAAACGCCGTGCTGTCGGTCGGGCTGCTGATGAACAGCATCCGGCCAAAAGCCACGGTGCAGCCGGGAGAGATGCGCTCGGTGAAAAAGCTGGCGATCACCACCTTTCAGGGGACAACCCTGATCTTTTCGGAAGACGAAATCGATATCGATGCCACGGTAAAACTGCTTAAGGTGTAAGCCCTGGCGCGCGGTTTCCCGCGCGCCCGAAGTCCTGCCCGATATGCTACCCGCCATCGCCCCTCGCCGGACGGGGCGATGGCGCCAGACAGCCGATAAGGATGCCGCCATGCCCGTAAATTTTGACTTCAACGATCTCTACGCCTTTCGCGCCCTGATGGAATATGGCAGTTTTCGGCTGGCGGCCGAATCCATCTGCCTGTCGCAGTCGGCCCTTAGCCGACGCATCGAAAAGCTGGAGACGGCGCTGGGCAACCGGCTGTTCGATCGCACCACCCGGCGGGTGACCCTCACGCTGTATGGGCAAAATTTTGCCGAACGTTCGGAGCAGCTGCTGGCCCATGTCGAGACGGTGCTGGCGGATATCAGCCAGGTCAGCAAGGCGCGCACCGGGCTGGTGACGGTGGCGACAGTGCCTTCCGCCGCCTACTACTTTATGCCGGAAATCATCCGCAGCTTTCAGGCGCGTTATCCCCAGGTGCGCATCCGGTTGATTGACAGCAGCGTCGGGAATGTGATCGAGGCGGTCAGCAGCGGACAGGCTGACTTTGGCCTCTGCTTTGCCAAAAACCTGCCAGCCAGTATCGAATTCACCCCTCTTGCCGACGACCGCTATGTGGCCGCCTGTCGGCACGATCATCCGCTGGCGCGCAAGACGCACCTAAGCTGGCAGGCGTATTTTGAACAGGATTATATTGGCCTGGATCGGGTCTCCGGCAACCGGACGCTGCTTGACCGGGAGCTGGCGCATCTGACGCCGGCGCGGCCAAGTATCTGCGAAACCCGCCACGTCACCACGATGCTGGGGATGGTGGAAGCGGGCATCGGCATTGCCGCCGTGCCCGCGATGTCGATGCCCGCCGGGGAGCATTCCGTTCTCCGCGCTGTGCCGCTCACCGACCCGGTGGTCACGCGTACGGTAGGCCTGATCCGCCTCAGCGGCCGTATTCAGTCCTACGTGGCGGCAGAGCTGGAGAAGCTGATTATTGAACAGTATCCTTCTGGCTGACCGGCGCGGCGGCGGACACGCTTCGCATACCGGTGGCGTGGATGGTCTCCTGCGCCGCCGGTGACGCCAGATACGTCAGCAGCGCCTTGCCTTCCTGCGGGTGCTCGGCGCTGATGGTCACCGCCCCGGCAAAGCGGGTGATGTACTGCAGGTTATCCGGCAGTTCGCCGACGAAGGTTACGCCGGGCACCGGCAGCAGTTCGCTCACCTGCTGAAAACCGATCGCATACCGTCCCTTGGCCACTTCCGAGGCCACCGGAATGCGCTCCACCATCTGCGCTTTACTCTGCATCGCGTCATCAATGCCCAGGGTGTGGAACAGCGTCGAGCTGACATAGCGTCCGCTGGCGCTGTCGGAGTACGCGACCGATGGCGCCGCCAGCAGCGTAGCCCGCAGCTGGTCTGCGTCGTGGATAGCCGGCAGCGGCGCCCCCGCCTTCACCACCACGCCGATCGGCGAGTCGGCCAGCTCCCGGCGCGAGTCCGGTTGCGTACGGCCCGCTTTCTCGAGGCTGGTCAGCGCGTCCCCGACCATGATCACCACGTCCGCGTGTTCGCCGCGCGCCAGACGGTTAGGGATCGCCTGCGGCGTTTTTCCCATCGACGGGCCAGGGATCACCACGAGGTGGTTGCCGGTTTGTTTTTCCCACGCCGGGGCCAGCTTTTCCAGCGCCGCTTTGAAGCCGCCGGAGATCATCACGGTGACCTCAGCGGACAACGCGCTGCCGCCGGTGGCGGCCAGCAGCAGCGTGGCCAGCAGGGTTCCTGTCGTTTTACGCATCATCTTCTCCCTGATTAACGTGCCGTCTGCAGCGCAACGGCGCTACGGCGATAGAGGTAGCAAGTGGCCAGCAGGCCGCAGATGGCGGCAAAGCTCATCCAGTAGCCGGGAGACGCTTTATCACCGGTATACTCAATCAGCGCCGTGGAAATCACCGGCGTGAAGCCGCCAAACACCGCGGTCGCCAGGCTGTAGGCCAGCGAGAAACCTGCCACGCGCACTTCGGCGGGCATAATTTCGGTCAGCGCCGGGATCATCGCCCCGTTGTACATGCCGTAGATAAACGACAGCCACAGCAGCACGCTCAGCATCATCAAAAAGCTCGGAGCGTTCGCCAGCATGGTCAGCGCAGGCCAGGCGGTAGCCAGCGCCAGCAGGGTCATGGCGATCAGCACCGACCGGCGGCCAAAGCGGTCGGACAGCGCCCCGCCCACCGGCAGCCAGAAGAAGTTGGAAATCGCCACCAGCAGCGTGACCAGCAGGCTGTCAGAGGCACTGAGCATCAGCACCTTTTTACCAAAGGTCGGGGCATAGACGGTGATCAGGTAGAACGCGGTGGTGGTCATCGCCACCATCATCATCCCGGCGATAACCACCTGCCAGTTCGCCAGCAGGGTGGCGAATACCTGGCGCATCGCCAGATGATGGCGGCGGGCAGTAAACTCCTGGGTCTCCTCCAGCTTACGGCGCAGGATAAAAATGAACGGAACAATCAGGCAGCCGAAAAGGAACGGAATACGCCAGCCCCAGTCGCTGATAGCGCTCGGCTCCAGTACCGCGTTGAGGGCAAAGCCCATCGCGGCTGCCACCATGATGGCAACCTGCTGACTGCCCGACTGCCAGCTGGTGTAAAAGCCTTTGCGGCCCGAGGTGGCGATCTCGGCCAGATAGACCGACACCCCGCCCAGCTCGGCGCCTGCGGAAAAGCCCTGCAGCAGACGGCCGATCAGCACCAGCAGCGGCGCCCACAGGCCAATGGTCTGATAAGAGGGGATCAGCACGATCAGGAAGGTGCCGGTGGCCATGATCGACAGGGTGACGATCAGCCCCTTGCGCCGCCCCACCTTGTCGATATAGGCGCCAAGTACGATAGCGCCGATGGGGCGCATCAAAAAGCCGGCGCCAAAGACTGCGAAGGTCATCATCAGCGAGGCGAATTCACTGCTCGCCGGAAAAAAGGTATGGGCGATGTAGGTGGCATAAAACCCGAACAGAAAAAAGTCGAACTGTTCGAGAAAGTTACCGGACGTGACGCGCAGAATGGCGCCGATCCGGTCACGGGTACTCATCTGTGAGGTTGTTGAATGCATGCAGGTCTCCAGTTTGTTATCCACGCGTTGTCGCGCGCCTGTCGCTGAAGACTGAAACAGAACCGGGAACGAAATAAGCGTAATAAACGCATCCACTAATGCATTTTACGCATGAATAACATTTAACTAATTAACATTACTTTTACATACAATCATTTAACACACACCGTCCTAACCACGCCGCGGGTGACGGCGAAAAAGTCAGTTTTCCGTTTTGTGACCGGGGCCAGGATATGTCGCCGTGGGTTGAAGGCATAAAACCTGGCCTGGGGTAACGAAATACCCTGCCGGCTGGAAAGCGCGTCAGGAAGCGGTGGACTCCCCCACCAGCGTCTGCAACAGGGAGATAAGCCAGCGGGTAGCCTCGCGTTTCCCGCTGCGTTGGTGGGCGTAAATCTTGACGTCAAACGGCGGAACCGGAAACGGCAGCGGGAAAATGGTCAGCCGGGCGGCGCGGGCCATCGTCTCCGCCGCCCGCCGGGGCAGCGCCATCAACAGGTCGCTCTGCTCAATAATAAAGGGCGCGCTCAGCATCGAGGGGGTTTTCATCGCCACCTGCCGCGAATAGCCCTGTCGCTCCAGCTCACAGTCCAGCACCCCCTGCCGCTCATTCCACGGGGTCACCACCAGATGACGGGCCGCAAGGTAGGCGTCCAGGGTCAGCGCCGTCCGGTTGGCCTGGCTGATGACCACATATTCGTCCCGCAGCCAGTTAATCTCCTCAAGATCGGGATGGGCTGGCTCGTCAGGGGTATTGAACCCGAGGGCCAGGTCGACCTCGCCCGCCAGCAGCTCGGTCAGCGCCGGGCTGTGGGGCAGATAACGGAGCTCAAACCGCAGCCCGGGCGCCTCACGCTGCAGGTGATGCATCAGCGTCGGAAAGACGCAGAACGCGGTGAAATCGGTGATCGCAATCTGCATGCAGTCGGTGCTGGCGGCCGGCACAAACGCCGCCGGCGGCGTCAGCTCCTGGTTGAGAAACTTCAGCGCCGAAGCGATAGAGGGCGCCAGCTGGCTGGCATAGACGCTGGGGCACATCCGGTGGCCTTCGCGGTAGAACAGCGGATCGTTGAGGGCGCTGCGCAGCCGGGAAAGCGCATGGCTCAGCGCCGAGGTGCTCATCGCCAGCTCTTCCGCCGCCAGGCGTACCGAGCGGGAGCGATAGACCGCGTCAAAGACCGGCAACAGGTTGAGGTCAATCCGGCGCAGGACAGGATGCATAATATTCATCGTTTGCTGATTTCATTGCACTTAATTCTTTTCACAATACCGCTTATCCTCAGGGTCAGCAATTTTGCTCTCTTTTGACTATGGATACAGGACAACCCATGAGCATCACAATCCGCCAGGCCACCCCGGACGACGCCACCGCTATTTACGACATGATTTATGAACTCGCGGTCTACGAGAAAGCCCCCGAAGAGGTAGTGACGACGCCAGAGGAGATCAGAGAGACGCTGTTTGCCAGCGGCAGCAAAACCGAAGCGCTGATCTGCGAGGTGGCGGGCAAAGCGGTGGGCTACGCGGTGTTCTTCACCAGCTACTCCACCTGGCTTGGACGCAATGGTATCTATATGGAGGATCTGTACGTCACCCCCGACTATCGCGGGATCGGCGCCGGAAAAGCGCTGCTGAAAACCATCGCGCAATATGCTGTACAACGTCAGTGCGGGCGTCTGGAGTGGAGCGTGCTCGACTGGAACCAGCCGGCGATTGATTTCTATCTGAGCATTGGCGCGCAGCCGCAGGATGAGTGGGTGCGTTATCGCCTCACTGGCGATGCGCTGCGGGCCTTTGCGGAGTAAAGCGGCTCGCCAGCAGGTCGGCGCCAGGCGTCGACCTGCTGGCCGCGGATCAGGCTTCGACCGCGCTCTTCTGCAGCTGCGGACCGGCCAGCGCCAGACGCGCACCCGCTTCGGTATCGCTGTACTGCTTGAAGTTATCCATAAACAGCTGAGCCAGGCTCTCGGCCTTCTCCTGCCATTTATCCGCTGAACTCCAGCCATTACGCGGATCCAGCACCGCGCTGTCTACCCCTGGAATGCTCTGCGGGATCGCAAGACCGAACACCGGGATGGTCTCCTCGCGCAGCGGGCCGGTAGTGCCGTTGAGGATCGCGCTAATGATGCTGCGGGTATCGCGCAGCGACAGGCGTTTGCCCTCGCCGTTCCAGCCGATGTTGACCAGCCAGGCTTCGGCACCGGATTCCGCCATCTTCGCCGCCAGTACGCTGGCGTACTGGGTCGGGTGAAGCAGCAGGAACGCCGCGCCATAGCAGGCGGAGAAGGTCGGCGTCGGCTGGGTAATGCCACGCTCGGTGCCCGCCAGCTTCGAGGTGAAACCCGACAGGAAATGGTACTGCATCTGCTCGGTGGTCAGACGGGAGACCGGCGGCAGGACGCCAAACGCATCGGCGGCAAGGAAAATCACCTTCGACGGATGGCCCGCGCGGGACACCGGCTTGACGATATTGTCGATATGCGACAGCGGATAGGAGACGCGGGTGTTTTCGGTTTTGCTGCCGTCGGCATAATCCACGCTGCCGTCAGCGCGCACTACCACGTTTTCCAGCAGCGCATTGCGGCGGATGGCGCCATAAATCTCCGGCTCCGCCTGCGGATCGAGATTGATGGTCTTAGCGTAGCAGCCGCCTTCGAAGTTAAACACGCCGTCATCGTCCCAGCCGTGCTCATCATCGCCGATCAGCTGACGATGCGGATCGGTCGACAGGGTGGTTTTCCCGGTCCCGGAGAGGCCGAAGAACAGCGCCACGTCCCCTGCTTCGCCACGGTTGGCCGAGCAGTGCATCGACGCGATGCCTTTCTGCGGCAGCAGGTAGTTCATGACCGAGAACAGCCCCTTCTTCATTTCGCCGCCGTACCAGGTACCGCCGATGAGCTGAATACGCTCGCTGAGATTAAAGGCGACAAAGTTCTCGGAGTTCATCCCCTGCGCCTGCCAGTTGGCATTGGTGCAGCCCGCGCCGTTGAGCACCACGAAGTCTGGCGTAAAGCTGGCCAGCTCGTCGGCGCTTGGCACGATGAACATGTTTTTGACAAAGTGGGCCTGCCACGCCACCTCGGTGACGAAGCGTACGCCAAGACGGGTGTCCGGGCTGGCGCCGCACCAGGCGTCGATGACGTACAGTTTTTTGCCGCTCAGCTGGCCCGCGACCAGGCTTTTCAGGCTGCGCCACACGTCTGGCGATAACGGCTTATTGTCATTACGGCCGAGGCCGGAGTCTGCCCACCAGACGGTGTCGCGAGTCTGTTCGTCGCGGACGATGTATTTATCGCGCGGCGAACGGCCGGTGAAGATCCCGGTATCAACAGCCACAGCGCCAGAGTCGGTCATCACGCCGCGGGCCGCGCCGGTCAGCTCAGGAGAGGTTTCATG
This sequence comes from Klebsiella sp. HMSC16A12, assembly GCF_001808265.1. Classification (NCBI taxonomy): domain Bacteria; kingdom Pseudomonadati; phylum Pseudomonadota; class Gammaproteobacteria; order Enterobacterales; family Enterobacteriaceae; genus Klebsiella; species Klebsiella sp. HMSC16A12. The sequence goes on along the minus strand of NZ_KV792573.1, from coordinate 16,438 downwards.
TGCAATAAGCAAATCGTAATCAGGGTTGTAAAAGAATTCGCCGCTTGCATTAATCCCCAGCTCCTGCAGAGCCATTTTTACTGATTCAATTTGTTGTGACATGGAACTCCTGACAAACTATTTAAGGTAAGAGGCCTGGGTTATTCATTGCTTTCGTCATCGTCGCCGGCTATTTAATAAGATAAGTCCTGGACAATGAAATAAAGCAATAAATAACCGTGAGTCGCGATTTCATATCGTGCTCATGTAGGGTCGCCGATATGCATTCATAAATCTCAACTTTCCAAAAAATGTTAACACCTGTCGATAATTATGTTAATTGCATAGTTTCTATGCGCTATGCTAAAATTGCATAGCCTTTATTGCGTTTTTGAGGACTGGATCGGTGTTGGCAAATCTGGAAGTAAAATGGCTGTATGATGTGATTGCCCTCGAGGAGTCGCGCAGCTTTACCCTGGCGGCCAAAGCCCGCAACATCTCTCAGTCCTCGTTCAGCCGACGCATCCAGTCGCTGGAGGCTTCCCTCGGATTCAGCATCTTCGATCGTAGCGCCAACCCTCTGCAGCTGACCAACCGCGGGAAAATTTTTGTCGGCTATGCGCGAAATATGCTCGATGACATGGATTTTCAGATCAGCCGTATTAAAGGCTTAAATAACACTACCCAGAAAATAAGGATCGACGCCGCCCCTTCGCTGTCGGTGTTATTACTGCCCGAGATCATCGCCGGTTACACCGACCGTAAAAATAAGACTTTTCATGTTGAATCGATTAACGTCAACGACGCCGTATTTAACCTGAAAGAGGGAAAAAGCGATTTTATCCTCTCCTTCTATAATGAAGAATTGATGAACTATCCGTTTATTAATCATAAAATTTTTGATTCTTATCTGCACCTGGTCTCCCCCTGCGACGAACATGGCCGCCCGCTGTTTCATTTACATCGCGGCGTGCTGCCGCTGATGAAATACGCCAACGACAGCTATATGGGGCGCCAGGTGAACCAGGTGATCGACCGCACGCCGGAGATCACCTTCTCTCTCACCTTTGTCTCTTCCATGAGTGAGCTGCTCAAGCGCATGATCCTCAATGGCGACGGCGTGGGCTGGCTGCCGCAGTACTCCATTCAGCGCGAGCTGGACGAAGGCCGGCTGACGATCCTCGATGAGAGCCTGTCGCTGCCGATCGGCGCCTGGCTCTACCGCTCCGGCTCGCGGCTTAACCAGGCCGCCGAACGTTTCTGGCAGCACATTAAAACCCGTAACGAACCGCGGGAATAACCCCCTCAGCCGCTGATCCCCAGATATGCCTTACGCACCTCCGGGTCGTTGAGCAGCGTCTGGCCGCTACCGCTCAGGCGGATCTGGCCGTTCACCATCACGTAGGCGCGGTCCGACAGGTTGAGGGCATGGCGGGCATTCTGCTCCACCAGAAACAGCGTCATCCCCTGGGCCGTCAGCTCGCGCAGGATCTGAAAAATCTGCTTCACCACCAGCGGCGCCAGCCCCAGGCTCGGCTCATCCAGCAGCAGCAGGCGCGGTCGGCTCATCAGCGCCCGGGCGATGGCCAGCATCTGCTGCTCGCCGCCGGAGAGGGTCATCGCCCGCTGTCCCCGCCGCTCTTCCAGCCGGGGGAACAGCTGGTACATTCGCGCCTTGTCCTCGGCCTGATAGCGGTTGCCAATGGCAATGGTCCCCATTAGCAGATTCTCCTCGACGGTCATATCGGGAAAGATGCGCCGCCCTTCCGGGGCCTGGGCGATGCCGTTGCTGGCGATAAAGTGGGTCGATTTCCGGCTGATCGCCTCCCCGCGATAGAAAATCTCCCCGCCGGCAATGCGCGGCTGGCCGAAGACCGACATCAGCAGCGTTGATTTACCGGCGCCGTTGGCGCCGATCAGCGCCACCGTCTCCCCCTCGTTGACGGTGAGGGAGACCTGCTTCAGGGCCTGGATCGGCCCGTAGAAGACATCCACCTCATTAAAGGCAAGCAAAGGCTGGCTCATCGGCGCGTCTCCTCTTCCTCAGCGCCTAGATAGGCGGCAATCACGCTGGCGTTGGCCTGGATCGCCTGCGGCGCGCCGCGGGCGATGACGTCCCCGTGATCGAGGACGATGATATGATCCGAAATCTCCATCACCATCCCCATATCATGCTCGATCAGTAGCACCGTGATGCCGTGCTGCTGGCGCAGAAAGCGAATAATCCGGCTCAGCGCCTGGGTTTCCACCGGGTTGAGACCGGCGGCCGGCTCGTCCAGACAGATCATCTCCGGACGGGTGCACATGGCGCGGGCGATCTCCAGCCACCGCTGCTGTCCGTAGGAGAGGGTCCCCGCCAGACGGTTGGCGCAGTCCACCATCTCCACCACCTCCAGCCAGTAAAAAGCGCGATCCAGCGCCTGACTCTCCGCCTGCCGATACCCACGGGTATTGAGGATCCCGGCCAGCAGATGGCGGTTGACCTGGGTATGCTGGGCCACCAGCAGGTTCTCGATCACCGACATCTCGCGGAATAAACGTATATTCTGGAAGGTGCGCGCCAGGCCAGCGCGGTTCACCAGATGGGTGCCACCGAACATCTTGTAATAGATCCGCCTCCCCAGCTGCGCCGGGTGGAGAAAATCGTCCGGGTGAAGCTTCTGCCCCAGCACCTGAATGACATCGGTGACCTTTTCCCGCGCCCGCAGCACGATACTGCCCCCCGTCGCCCGATAAAAACCGGTCAGGCAGTTAAACACCGTGGTCTTGCCCGCGCCGTTGGGGCCTATCAGGGCGGTGATCGACCCCCGCTCCACCTCCAGATTGACATCATTCAGCGCTTTGATGCCGCCGAAATGCATCATCAGATGCTCAACGCGTAAGATGCTGTCGGTCATGGCGCGACTCCTTTTCGCAACGCAACCCCGCTGCGGCTGGTGCGCACCAGGCCGCGCGGCCGCCAGATCATCATCATCACCATCAGCACGCCGAACAGCAGCACCCGATATTCGTCAAAGCCGCGCAGCAGCTCCGGGGTGACCGTCAGAACAAACGCCGCCAGTACCACTCCCAGGGTGGAGCCCATTCCCCCGAGCACCACAATCGCCAGGATCAGCGCCGACTCAAAAAAGGTGAACGACGTCGGGTTAACAAACCCCTGATAGCTGGCGAAGAACACCCCGGCGATGCCGGCCGTCGACGCGCCGAGCATAAACGCCGAGAGCTTCACCAGCACGTGATTGAGCCCCATCGCCCGACAGGCGATCTCATCCTCGCGCAGCGCCTCCCAGGCGCGGCCGATGGGCATCCGCGTCAGGCGATGCTTCACCAGCAGCACCAGCATCACCACCAGACACAGCACGGCGTAGAGAAAGATGAATTTCAGGTTGGGGTTGTAGCTGACGTGGAAAAACTCATGGATGGGGATGCCGCCATCTTTCGCCCGGCGGGTAAACTCGAGGCCAAACAGCGTGGGGGATGGCACCGGTACGCCGTTAGGGCCGCCGGTGAAGCTCACCCAGTTGTTGAGCACCAGGCGGATAATTTCGCCAAAGCCGAGGGTGACGATGGCCAGATAGTCGCCATGCATACGCAGCACCGGAAAGCCCAGCAACGCCCCGGCGAGAGCCGCCATCACCGCCCCCAGCGGCAGCATCGCCCAGAAGCCAAGTCCCAGGTACTGGTAGCCCAGCGCCAGGCCGTAGGCGCCGATGGCGTAAAACGCCACATAGCCCAGATCGAGCAGGCCCGCGAGGCCCACCACAATATTCAACCCCAGGCCAAGCAGAACGTAGATCAGCCCAAGAATGGCCACGGTCAGCAGATATTTTGTGGCGAGAAACGGAAAGACAATGGCCAGCCCCACCAGCAGCGGTATTATCCAGCGCAGCCGCGAGCGGTAGCCCGGCGGCCGGACGTACACCCCGTCATCCGCCCCCTCAAAGCGGGCAATAAAGGCTTTTCCCCTGTGGCTCTGCAGCAGCAGACTGAGCGCCAGCCTGCCGGCCATCACCACCGCCACCAGAATCGCCACCCGCGCAGGCGCGAGGGTAAAACCATACCCTTTGAGCACCACGCCGACGATCGGGCCAAAGACAATTAACGCGCAAAGGCCGGCCAGTACGCTGTCGATCAGCGCGTTTTGGATAGCCCGCGCAGGCTGGCGCGTAATTTCACCCATAAAGCCTCCTTAGACCTTGGCCACCAGCGGACGTCCCAGCAGCCCCTGCGGGCGAAAAATCAGGATCGCCACCAGCAGCGCAAAGGAAAAGACGTCTTTGTAATCCGAATTCACCAGCCCGGCGAACTGGGCTTCGGCCACCCCAAGCAGCAGACCACCCAGCATCGCGCCAGGCAGCGAGCCGATCCCGCCCAGCACCGCGGCGGTGAAGGCTTTGATGCCGATAATAAATCCGATATAGAAGTCGAAGGTGCCGTAGTTCATGGTCACCAGCACGCCGGCCAGACCGGCCATCGCCGCGCCGATGACAAACACCAGGGAGATCACCCGGTCGGTATTGATGCCAAGGATCGCCGCCATGCGCCGGTCCTGCTGGGTGGCGCGGCAGATGCGCCCCAGCCGGGTATACTGAATAATCCAGGTCAGGATAAGCATCCCCACCAGCGCCGCGACGAAAATAAACACCTTGGTCCAGGTGATCTGCACCACCCCATCGCCCACCGTCATGCGCAACGCGCCGCTAAGCAGCGTCGGGATCCCCTGCTGGTTCGGCCCCTGGCTCAGCTGGACATAGTTCTGCAGGATCAGCGACATCCCGATAGCCGAGATCAGCGGCGCCAGCCGCGTCGAGTTGCGCAGCGGCCGGTAGGCGATGCGCTCGATCGCCCAGCCGTATACGCCGGTGACCACGATGGTGAACACCAGGGTGGCGAAAATCAGCAGCGGAAAGGAGTGGATCCCGAAGAAAGAGAGCAGCGCCAGGCCGATGGCGCACAGGTAGGCGGAGATCATATAGACCTCGCCGTGGGCGAAGTTGATCATGCCGATGATCCCATACACCATGGTGTAGCCGATGGCGATTAAGCCGTACACCGCGCCCAGCGTCAGCCCATTGATCAGTTGTTGCAGAAAAAACGCCGTCATAGCCCCTCCAGCCGCCAGGCAGACGGCCGCCGGGTTCCGTTCCCGGTCAACCGCCGTTATGTGACAATTCGCAAGTCAAAAGGACAGAGCGTCATCAGGTCGTGGCCGATCAGAGCTGGTGATATTTGCCCTTGTCGTCCCACTGATAGACCACGTAGTCGGACACCTTGAGGTCGCCTTTGCCATCCCAGGCTTTCTTGCCCATCACCGTCTCGACGTCGTGGCTCTTCAGCCAGTCGCTGGCTTTGGCGTTATCGGTACCGACGGCGTTCCAGGCCGCGGCGATAGCCTGAATGGAGGCGTAGGCGTAGAGGGTATAACCTTCCGGCTCAAAGCCGCTGGCGCGGAACTTCTCGATCACCGCTTTGCCGTCCGGGAGGGTGCGCGGATCCTGACCAAAGGTCATCAGCACGCCGTTGGTGAACTGCGGCCCGCCGGCGGCCGTGACCAGCTCCTCGGTGACGATACAGTCGCCGGAGAAGAATTTGGCCTGCACCCCCTGCTCGCGCATCTGGCGCACCAGCGGGCCCGCTTCCGGATGGCAGCCGCCAAAGTAGACCACGTCCGGCTTGAGGGCGCCGATCTTGGTCACCAGGGCGTTAAAGTCTTTTTCACCGCGGGAAAGGCCTTCGTACAACACTTCTTTGGTACCCCGCTTCGCCAGCGCCGCGCGGGTGGCATCGGCCAGCCCCTGACCATAGGTGTCTTTATCGTGGATCACGGCGATTTTCTTCGCCTTCAGCACGTCCAGCATATAGTTGGCGGCGATCGCCCCCTGCTGATCGTCACGACCACACATGCGGAAGAGATCTTTCATGCCGCGCTCGGTGATCTGCGGGTTGGTCGAGCCGGGGGTAATGGTCAGGATCCCGGCTTCGTCATATACCTCGGAGGCCGGCATCGTTGAGGAAGAGCAAAAGTGCCCCACCACGGCGGAGACTTTCGCTTCATCCACCAGCCGGTTGGCCACCGCCACCGCCTGCTTCGGTTCGCACGCGTCATCCCCCTGCACCAGCACAATCTTTTCGCCTTTGATGCCGCCGGCGGCATTGATATCGGCCACCGCCTGCGAGGCTCCCTTCCAGTACTGGGCGCCGTAGGTGGCGTTGGGGCCGGTAAAGGGCCCGGCGACGCCGATCTTCACGTCTGCCTGGGCGTAAAAGGCCATGCTCATACAACCTGCTATCACAACATGAAGCGTCATTGTTTTCAGTTTCAAAGACATTCGGATATTCCTCAGCGATGTAAAGCCTGGCGTCATGGAATGACGCAGAAAATATCACTTACCGTGTGGTGCCGACGTTGGCGCAGCGCCAGGACGGCCAGGGTGGAAGAAGCAAAAATCCCGCCAGGAAGGAGTGGAACACCGGAGAACAGTCGCCCCGGTCGGTACGCACGCGACGGCAACCCGTGCCGCATCCGGCAAGGGCGCATTCCCTTTCAGGTCAGGAGATCGGTTGCCATCACGTGGCGAGCCGGACAACGCGGTATCCGTACCGGCCCGTGAGCTAAACATAGATGCAGTTAGCGGTCGCTGCGCGCCAGCGTGGTGCAAAAATGCGAATATGATCAACAGTGGTGATTATTTTGTTGCGGTAATGTGAAGATGATAACAGGAGAGCCCGTTAAAGGCTCTCCTGTGACCCGGTGGCCGCTCAGAGTTGACTGGTGAACGTTCGGGAGATCACATCCTGCTGCTGTTCGCGGGTCAGCGCGTTAAAGCGGACCGCATAGCCGGAGACGCGGATCGTCAGATTCGGATACTGCTCCGGGTGTTCTATCGCATCGAGCAGCTTTTCCCGGTTCAGCACATTGACGTTGAGATGCTGTCCCCCCTCCACCGTCTCCTCGTGGTGGAAGTAGCCGTCCAGCAGGCCCACCAGGTTGTTTTCCTGCGCTGACGGGGCTTTGCCGAGCGCCGCCGGCACGATGGAGAAGGTATACGAGATGCCATCTTTGGCGTAGGTAAACGGCAGTTTCGCCACCGAGGTCAGCGACGCCACCGCCCCTTTCCGGTCGCGGCCATGCATCGGATTGGCCCCCGGAGCGAACGGCGTCCCCGCCCGACGTCCGTCCGGGGTGTTGCCGGTTTTCTGGCCGTATACCACGTTGGAGGTGATGGTCAGGATCGACTGGGTCGGCACCGCCTGACGCCAGGTGGGGAGCGCCTGAATTTTGCGCATAAAGCGCTCCACCAGGTCGCAGGCGATGGCATCAACCCGATCGTCGTTGTTGCCGTACTGCGGATAGTCGCCTTCAATGACAAAGTCCACCGCCAGCCCGTGGTGATCGCGCACCGGCTTCACCCGGGCGTACTTTATCGCCGACAACGAATCCGCTGCCACCGACAGGCCGGCGATGCCGCAGGCCATCGTGCGGTAGACGTCGCGGTCGTGCAGGGCCATCAGCGCCGCCTCGTAGCTGTACTTATCATGCATGCAATGGATGATGTTCAGCGCGCTGATGTACTGCACCGCCAGCCAGTCCATAAAGTGGTCGAGGCTGGCCATCACGGTGTCGTAGTCCAGCACCTCATCGCGCAACGGTGCGGTTTTCGGCCCCACCTGAATCTTCAGTTTCTCATCCACCCCGCCGTTAATCGCGTAGAGCAGCGTTTTGGCGAGATTGGCGCGGGCGCCGAAGAACTGCATCTGCTTGCCGATCACCATCGGGCTGACGCAGCAGGCGATGGCGTAGTCGTCGCTGTGAAAATCGCTGCGCATCAGATCGTCGTTCTCATACTGCAGCGACGAGGTGGCGATAGAGACCCGGGCGGCATATTTTTTAAACGCCGCCGGCAGCGCTTGCGACCAGAGCACGGTCAGGTTCGGCTCCGGCGCCGGGCCCATGGTATGCAGAGTATGCAGATAGCGGAAGGTGGTTTTGCTGACCAGGGTGCGACCATCCAGCCCCATGCCGCCCAGCACCTCCGTCGCCCAGATGGGATCCCCGGAGAACAGCGAATCAAATTCCGGGGTGCGCAGGAAACGCACCATGCGGATCTTCATGATGAAGTGATCAATGAGCTCCTGGGCCTGCTCCTCATTCAATAAACCGGCGCGCAGATCGCGTTCGATATAGATGTCGAGGAAGGTGGCCGTGCGCCCCAGCGACATGGCGCCGCCGTTCTGCGACTTCACCGCCGCCAGGTAGGCGAAGTAGAGCCACTGCACCGCCTCCCGGGCAGTGCGCGCCGGGAGAGAGATATCGCAGCCGTAGCGGGCCGCCATCTCCTGCATCTGCAGCAGCGCGCGCCGCTGTTCGGCCAGCTCTTCGCGCAGGCGCAGGGTGGCCTCCAGCGCCTCGCCGCGCTCAAGGGCCGGCTGCAGGTCGGCAAACTGCAGCTCACGTTCGCGGACCAGATAGCGAATGCCGTACAGCGCCACGCGGCGGTAATCGCCGATGATCCGTCCGCGGCCATAGCCGTCCGGTAGCCCGGTCAGCACCCCGGATTTACGGCAGCGCAGCATATCCGGGGAATAGACGTCAAAAACGCCCTGATTGTGGGTCTTACGCAGCGCCGTAAACTGATACTCAAAGTCAGGATCCATTTCGCGACCATAGGCCTCGAAGGCGCTTTTGATCATCTTGATGCCGCCAAAAGGATGCAGGGCGCGCTTCAGCGGCTGGTCCGTTTGCAGGCCGACGATCTTTTCCAGCGGCTGGTTGATATAGCCCGCCGCGTGGGCGGTGATGGAGGTGGCGACATTGGTGTCGAAATCCACCGGCGCATGGGTGGCGTTCTCGACGCGGATCCCGGCCATCACCTGCTCCCAGAGGGCGGTGGTCGCTGGCGTCGCGTTAGCGAGGAAAGACTCATCGCCCTCGTAAGGGGTGTAGTTATGCTGAATAAAGTCGCGAACGTCGATCTGCGTTTGCCACGCCGTACCGCGAAAGCCCAGCCAGGCGTCGGCGTATCGTACATCCTGGGTATCGATATCTACTTTCATGAACATCGTCTCTCTACAGAATAAAAAGTCAGGCCAGCGCCGCCGCGGTGTGGATCCGGCCTAAGCGGATCGCATCGAGGGCAATCATGCGCTCTTCATTGGTAGGAATAACCGCGCAGCGCACCCGGCTGCCGTCGGCGGAGATCAGGCGCTCGCCGGCCGAATTGGGCTGCTGATTGCGGGCGGCGTCCATCGCAAGGCCAAAGACCGCCAGCCGCTCGCTCACCAGCCGACGGATCAGCACCGAGTTCTCGCCAATCCCGCCGGTGAAAATAATGCCGTCGAGACGCTGCAGCGCCGCGGCGTGGCCGGCAATATGGCGGGCGATACGATGGACAAAGGTTTTAATCGCCAGGCGGGCGCGTGCATGGCCCTCATGCCACGCCTGCTCCAGCACCCGCAGGTCGGAGGAAAGACCGGAGATCCCCAGCAGGCCGGAGGCGGTGTTGGCTACCCGCTCCAGGTCGCTGAGGGTCTGCCGGGTTTCCCCGGCAATCCACGCCATGGCGCCGAAGTCGACATCACCGCTGCGGGTGCCCATCATCAGCCCCTCCAGCGGCGTCATCCCCATCGAGGTGTCCACGCTGCGGCCGTTACGCACCGCGCAGATCGAGGCGCCATTGCCCAGGTGGGCGATCACCAGGCCGCTCTCCTGCTCCGGCAACCCGAGCAGCGCCAGGGCGCGCTGGGACACATAGCGGTGCGAGGTGCCGTGGAAACCGTAGCGGCGTACCCCGAGATTCTGGTAATACTCCCACGGCAGACCATAGAGAAAAGCTTCCGGGGCCAGGGTCTGGTGAAAGCTGGTATCAAAGACCGCCACCTGCATCACCTCCGGGAACAGCCGCTGCGCCGAGGCGATGCCGCTGAGACTGGCGTAGTTATGCAGCGGGGCCAGGGACGATACCTGGCGAATGTTATTGATAACCTCCTCGCTAATAATGACCGACTCGGTGAACAGGTCGCCGCCGTGGGCGACGCGGTGGCCAATCAGGGCCACGCTGTCGATGAGGTCGCGTTGGGCTAATGCCCCGGCAATCGCCTGCAGGGCGCCTTCGTAGCCGCGCTGCGCCAGCGCCACCGGCTCGCCGCCGTTGAGCGAGAGAGACGCCCGTTCCGCGTTGATGCCCTCGGCCACGCCGTTGAGCAGGCAGTCGCAGCTGGCGGCGTCCAGGACGGAAAATTTGATTGACGACGAGCCGCAGTTAATCACCAGTACTACCGGAAATTCAGTCATGTTGTACTCCGCGTGGCCTGAGCCGGATTAGAACAGTTTGTAAGCAATGTTGAGGATGGTCAGCAGACCGATAGCGGTCACAAAGAGGTTGTCGAGACGGCCACGGTATTTGGCCAGCGAAGGCGCTTTACGAATGGCGTACATCGGCAGCAGGCACAGCAGCGAGGCGATAATCGGCGCGCCCATGGCCTCAATCAGGTCGAGGATATTGGGGTTGGCATACGCCACCACCCAGGTCGAGCCCATGATGAACACCATGCTCAGGGTATTGAGCTTGCCGCTGGAGACCCGGGTTTTATCCCCTTTATAGCCAAAGCGCAGGATCAGACCGTTCAGCCCTTCGAGCGTGCCGAGATAGTGGCCGAAAAACGATTTGAAGATGGCCACCAGGGCGATGATCGACGCGCCATACTCCAGCAGGGTGGCAAAGGTGGATTTGGTGCCCGACATCGAGGCAAAGTGGTTCGCCAGATAGGAGAGCACCGGGATATTCTGCGCCTTGGCGTCCGCCATGTTCTGCGGTGAGAGGGTAAACAGGCAGCTGAAGGCGAAGAACATCACCACCGCCACCATCAGCATGCTGGCCCGGGAGATGATCTGTGAGCATTTGCGTTCGGTATACTCGCGGCCAAACTGCGCTTCATACTCTTCGCGTTTGGAGACCACAAACGAGGAGACGATCGGCGAGAAGTTGAAGGAGAACACCATGATGGAGATGCCCAGCCATACCGTCACCAGAATGCCGTCGTGACCGGTTAAGGCGATATCGCTGAGGTTGACCTGGTCAATCACCGCGCTATTCCAGTAGGGGATCAGGGACAGGGAGATCACCACCAGGCTGGCGATAAACGGCCACACCAGATAGCTCATCACCTTGACCATCAGGTCTTTACCAAACCAGATGACAAACGCCATCAGCAGCAGCAGGAGCAGCGCCACCACCCCGCGGTTGAGAGCCGGCATCTGCAGCTGGTTCTCCCAGAAAGTCATAAAGGTATTGGTGATCGTGACGCCATAAATCCACAGCAGTGGGCAGATGGCGAAGAAGTACAGAAAGGTGATCACCACCCCGCCGGTTTTGCCAAAATGCTCTTCCACCGTTTCGGTGATATTGCCGGAGGGGTTAGCCCCCGACAGGCATAGCCGGGCCAGGGCCCGATGGCAATAAAAGGCGATGGGATAGGCCAGCACCAGCATCACCAGGATCGGGATCAGCCCGCCGAAGCCGGCGCGGATCGGGAAAAACAGCACCCCGGCGCCGATAGCGGTGCCAAACAGGCCCAGGGTCCAGGTGGTGTCAGATTTACGCCAGGACGAAAGGCTTGTCTGGCTGGTTGCAATGCTCTCAGTCGTACTCATATCCTGTCCTCACTTATGTATTGAATTAAGCGTCAACAAAACCGGTAATTTGCGATACCCGGGAGAGATCGATATTGCCCCCGGAAATCAGGCTGACCGTTTTGCGGTTCTGGATATAGCTGTCGAGTTTGCCGCTTAATAACGCGGCGCAGGCTAACGCCCCGGCCCCTTCGGTGATCACTTTATTGCGCTGAATTAAGGCGACCATGCTCTGGCGAATGTCATCCTCACTCACCAGGACGATGTCATCCACCAGCTGGCGGGCGATTTCATAGGTCAGTTTCCCCGGGCGGGCGACGTCGCAACCATCGGCTAAGGTGCCGGCGTGGCGATGGCTGGTGATTTCCCCGGCATACCAGGAGGCGGCCATGCCGTGAACATTCTCCGACTGCACGCCGATAATGCGGATTGTCGGGTTAATGGATTTAATCGCAATCGCGATACCGGCAATTAAGCCGCCGCCGCCAATGGGCACGATGACATTATCCACGTCATACAGATCTTCTAATATTTCGAGTCCAATCGTCCCCTGCCCGGCGATAACCTGCGGGTCGTCATAGGGGGGAATAAAAATGCGGCCCTCAAGTTCAACAATATCGCTGGCTTTGGCGAGGGTATCGTTAAAATTATCGCCATGTAGCACCACTTCCGCCGAATAATCACAGGTGGCGGCAACTTTCGATTTCGGCGCCCCTTTCGGCATCACCACTTTCCCGTCGATGCCGAGCATGGCGCAGGAGAGCGAGACGCCCTGGGCGTGGTTGCCCGCTGAGCAGGCCACCACCCCTTTGCGTTTTTCCGCCGCGGTTAAACCGCACAGTTTATTAAAGGCGCCGCGAATTTTAAATGAACCCGTGCGCTGCATATTTTCGAATTTAAGAAATATTTCGCCCTGGCAGCGCTCGCTAAAATAATTCGAACGGGGCATGCCTGTTTTATATATTTTTCCCGCGAGGCGTTGTTTCGCTTCGAGAATATCGTCAATAGATACCGGAAGATCGTAGGTAATATGCATTATGGCCTCTGTATCTTAATATAAAGTCAATGACCGGGCGTCATCCTGCTGATAACAGCGAGGACGTGTGTTGGATTATTTAACGACTTTCAGTTACGCAATAATTTGTAATGGCTGCCAGTGGCGGTTGCCCTGCCCCGAGGAATAGTGTTTCGCCATCTCCACCAGCGACGCCGCGGCGGTTTTTAACCGGTAATTTTTCGACCATACCGCCGCATAGCGCGCCACCGGCAAGGCCTCTTTAATGGGGATGGTGACAAACTGGCTCGAGCCAAACGGCGTGGTCATGTCGCAGGGGATCACCGTCAGAAAATCGGCATTGAGCACCAGGTTATAGATCGTCACCACCGAATCGGTATTAACGATATTTTCACGGCGGATACCGCTGCGCTGCAGGGTGGTCAGCAGTTCGCTGTAGTAGCCCATATTGGTCTCCGGCAGCACCCACTGCTCGTGCTGGAGCGAGGCCAGGCGGACGGTGCCGTTGCCGATCCGCGCCCGGTTCGCCACCAGCACAAACTCAGACTCAAACAGCGGCTCGACGTGCAGGTCCTGCAGTTTCATCTCATCGCTCAGCGTCCCGATGGCGAAGTCGAGGCGCCCGTCGCGGATTGCCGGCAAAAAGGCGGAGAGCTGCGCCTCATACATCGAGACCCGCGCCTTGGGGAAAGTCATTTTAAACTGATGCACCATCTCCGACATAAAGGTAAACCCGACCAGCGAAGGGAAACCAAAGGAGACATCCACCACCGCGCTGTTGGTCAGAGCATTCATTTCATTGACCATATTTTTCATTTCACGGGTGATCGCTTCTGACCAGTTGAGAAATACCTGCCCGGCCTCGGTGAGCGAGACGCCGGTATTTCGCCGGACGATTAATTCGCTGCCAAAATAACTCTCCATGTCGCCAATAATTTTACTGACCGCCGGCTGAGTGAGTCCTAACGCTTTTGCTCCGGCCCCGATTGACCCGCTGCGGATCACTTCCTGGAAAACTACCAGATGCTGTGTTTTAGGCAGAGAAAAAGTATTCATCGCGTCTCACTTTCATTCCTTTGTTGACGGCGGAAAGTGTAACAAATCGCAATTGCCGGGTTATGTGAGAGCTCTCACAAAGGCTCCGCCGCGGCGGATAAGCAGGATCCACGAGCCAGAATAAGTAAAGTAAAATCAATATATTAAAAGCATCATGAACGCTATTTGCGCGCCTTTTGCCGTGGCCGAATGCGGGGATAAAAATAATTGATGGCGATAACATCGACGGCGAAATGGCGATAAAAAATACGCCTTTTGTACGTTATTCGACCCGCGCTATCAGGGTGAGAAGAAAGCCGAAAATTAAATTAATGCTGTAAAGAATAAAAAGCAGACGTAATAAACGCCATTATTTAACGACAAGCCGGTCGGGCATCACATTTTATCCCCGGCGGTTGGGGAAAATGCACGGTCATTATTTACACCAAAGAAACATTAAATTCACAATTTTTCTTTTGGGTCGCGATAGGCAGCGATCTTTTTTCCGCCATAGCGCAGTTGGTCATACTTTGATTAAAATCAACCCTGGTAATTTATCTTTTACGACGGCCATTGGAGAGTCATTTGTGTTGCCGATCACAAATCCATAAAACAACGACCCGGCCTATCGTGAAGAGATGATCCCGCGGCTGCGCCAGCAGCTTAACGAGCAGCTGATGAGCGACCAGCTGGCTGTCGACCTGCTCTCTTCCTATCTGCGAATGGATCTCAGCGCCCAGCCGTGGGACCAGCCGCTATAGCCCGCCCCGGCGCAGATCGCTGGCCCAGGCATTTCGCCTATAGCTGGCTGACCCCCAGCGCCGCGGCCTCATCCCGCCACGCCAGCAGCGGCGCATAGGCCTCCCGCGACATATCGCTATAGCCGCAGATCAGCAAGGCGTCGCACAGGGAACGATAGCGATCATCGCTTACCAGCTGCTGGAGCGCCTCGCGCAGGCTATTCAGCGTTGCCGCCGGGGTGGCGCCGGCGGTGATCAGCGGCAGCCCTGGCGCGGCCGGGCTCCAGCCGATCGCCACCAGGCCAGCCAGAGCCTGCGGCTGATGGCGCTGCAGCAGCGCGTAGGTCACGCAGTCGATGGCGGCGATATCGGCGTTTTCCTGCTGCAGTTCGCGCAGCGATTGCCGATGGCTGCCGCTGAACATCACCGCTGAAAAAAAACGCCCCTCCCGGGAGAGCGGCGCGACCATTTTACGCAGTACGTTGTAGCCGGACTGCGAGTGCTCGGCATTGCACACCGCCCGACGGCCAAAAAAGTCCCCCAGCATCCGGTGACTATCCGCTTCGCGGACCACCAGCAGGCTGCGATAGCGGCGCCCTTCGCAACCGGGCGCAGCGTAGTGGAAGCAGCCCACCGTCTGCACCTCCGGCAATTGGGTCACCAGCGGGTAGCCACAGGTCTGGCTCAGCAACAGCGTCGGCTGGCGCCAGTGAGCCAGCAGATCCCCGGGGTCAGCCGCCGGAGGGTCCCCCGCCACCATCACGCCGCGTTCGTCCAGCAGCGACTGCACCGTCTGCCACAGGGCCTGGGTCTGTTGACGGTGGATGGCATACATCGGAAAGGTCATGCGTTCAGCCATGTTCTCCTCCCGCCTGCGCCTGCTCGCCAAAGCCCGGATGGGCATTCACCGCCACCGCCCGGCGGCTAAAATGGCGTCGCCACTTGCCGTACCCGCGCACCAGGAACCCCTGATTACGCTGCAGATACGCCGCCTGGCGATGCAGATACAGTTGACGTAAAGCGTACCAGGGGACCCCTGGCAGATCATGATGCACCGCATGGTAGTTGAGATTGAGAAACAGCACCCGCCAGGGGAGCCCGGCCTCGTTGATCACCGAGCGGGCCAGCGGGTCATCCGCGGCGCGGTGTTCGAGAAAAGAGCGTACTTTGGTCAGGGCCAGCGCCGGGTAGCTCACCGCCAGCACAAACCACAGCGGAGAAAAACCCTGCGCCGCCATCCAGGTCAGCAGGCCCGTCAGCAGCAACAGATGCAGACTCCACATGGCGATAGCGCGGCGGTCGCCCTCGCGGAAAGCCCGCAGCGCGCTGTTCAGGGTGTGAATAATATCCATCATCGGCGCCAGCAGCAGACGCCCCCAGAAGGTGTTGCGCAGGTGGATAAGGCGGCGCTGCCAGGCTGAGAAGCGCTGCCAGCTTTCCGCCGTTACGTAGTACGATTCGGGGTCATCCTCAGGGTGCGTCAGCAGATGGTTGCGATGGTGCGCCAGGTGGCTGTCGCGGTAGACGCCATAGGGATACCAGACCGCCAGCGGCAGCGTCCCCAACAGCTGGTTAAACCATGCCAGCCGGGTGGGATGCCCATGGATCAGCTCATGCTGTAAGGACATATACCAGGCGGTAAACCAGATCAACAGCAGCGTGGCCGGAAACAGTCCCAGCGTCCGCCAGCCCGCCACGCAGGCAAACCAGCCGCCGTAAACCGTCACAATCAGCAGCCAGGTCGGCAGCTCGCTGCGCCACAGCCAGCCGCGCGCCAGCTGGCGGATCAGGATGCGCTGTTGGTCATCCACATAGACAGCCGTCTTCTTTTCCGTCACTTCCGATACCTTGCCGTGTTGCCACATTCCCACCGAAGATGTGAGATAACACGTTAAATAACAAAGTATTTAATTGACTTAGCTTTGCCAAAAAGCGCGTTTGTATTCAGCAGGGCAAAGAGAATACCGTCCATGGCGCAACAGGTTGGCGGTGTTTAAACAGGTCCATCGCCCGGCGGCGCTGCGCTTGCCGGGCCTACGG
>NZ_KV792572.1:0-34303 GCF_001808265.1 Klebsiella sp. HMSC16A12 | reverse complement strand
CCGCCGTGTCGATGGAGGCGCATTATAGGGAGTTCTCGAGCGTCCGCAATAGAAAAATGGCAGAAAAATAACTGACTGCTGCATTCCCCAGCAAAACCCCGCTTTATACCTCGTTACACACAGAATTATCCACAGGAGAGCGTAAAAACATGACCGCTAGCCCCATGGATCGCCAGCTATATAGAAGGAGAATCACCGGCCTGGAGAGAAACATAAAAATTCGCGAGCGTTGCGCAAACGTTTTCGTTACAATGCCGCGCTATGACACGGATGCCCGGTTGGGTGCGTTAGGTGAGTTTTTAGGCAAAAACTCACCTAACGCTCTCTGTAATGTTCAAATCCTGGGGATTTAATACCATGCAACAACGTCGTCCAGTCCGCCGCGCTCTGCTCAGTGTTTCTGACAAGGCCGGTATCGTCGAATTCGCGCAGGCGCTTTCCGCTCGTGGTGTCGAGCTGCTGTCCACCGGCGGCACCGCTCGCCTGCTGGCAGATAAAGGCCTGCCGGTTACCGAAGTCTCTGACTACACCGGTTTCCCGGAAATGATGGATGGACGCGTGAAGACCCTGCATCCGAAAGTACACGGCGGCATCCTCGGTCGTCGCGGTCAGGATGACGGTATCATGCAGCAACACGGTATCGCGCCTATCGATATGGTTGTCGTGAACCTTTACCCGTTCGCCCAGACCGTCGCTCGTGAAGGGTGCTCGCTGGAAGACGCGGTGGAAAACATCGATATCGGCGGCCCGACTATGGTGCGCTCTGCGGCGAAGAACCATAAAGATGTCGCCATCGTGGTTAAGAGCAGCGACTACGACGCCATCATTAATGAGATGGACGCCAACGAAGGTTCCCTCACGCTGGCCACCCGCTTCGACCTCGCCATTAAAGCCTTCGAACACACCGCCGCTTACGACAGCATGATCGCCAACTACTTCGGCAGCATGGTTCCGGCCTATCACGGCGAAAGCAAAGAAGCCGCTGGCCGCTTCCCGCGTACCCTGAATCTGAACTTCATTAAGAAGCAGGATATGCGCTACGGCGAAAACAGCCACCAGCAGGCGGCTTTCTATATAGAAGAGAATGTAAAAGAGGCCTCCGTGGCGACCGCCACTCAGCTGCAGGGCAAAGCGCTCTCCTATAACAACATTGCCGATACCGATGCGGCGCTGGAGTGCGTGAAAGAGTTCAACGAGCCGGCCTGCG
This sequence comes from Klebsiella sp. HMSC16A12, assembly GCF_001808265.1. NCBI lineage: Bacteria > Pseudomonadati > Pseudomonadota > Gammaproteobacteria > Enterobacterales > Enterobacteriaceae > Klebsiella > Klebsiella sp. HMSC16A12. The sequence continues at coordinate 33,096 of NZ_KV792572.1, read as the reverse complement.
TTATCGTCAAGCATGCCAACCCGTGCGGCGTTGCCGTCAGCGACTCGATTCTTGACGCCTACGATCGCGCTTACAAAACCGACCCGACCTCCGCGTTCGGCGGCATCATTGCCTTTAACCGCGAGCTGGATGCTGAAACCGCGCAGGCGATCATCTCTCGCCAGTTCGTCGAAGTGATCATCGCGCCGTCCGCCAGCGAAGAAGCGCTGAAAATCACCGCCGCGAAGCAGAACGTCCGCGTACTGACCTGCGGCCAGTGGGATACTCGCGTTGCCGGCCTCGATTTCAAACGCGTTAACGGTGGTCTGCTGGTTCAGGACCGCGATCTCGGCATGGTCACCGCAGGTGAACTGCGCGTGGTCAGCAAACGTCAGCCAACCAAGCAGGAACTGCGCGATGCGCTGTTCTGCTGGAAAGTGGCGAAATTCGTCAAATCCAACGCCATCGTTTATGCCAAAGATAATATGACCATCGGTATAGGCGCCGGTCAGATGAGCCGCGTCTACTCGGCGAAAATCGCCGGAATTAAAGCCGGTGATGAAGGTCTGGAAGTGAAAGGTTCCGCCATGGCCTCTGACGCTTTCTTCCCGTTCCGCGACGGCATCGATGCCGCAGCCGCGGTAGGCATCACCTGCGTTATTCAGCCGGGCGGCTCTATCCGTGACGACGAAGTGATTGCCGCCGCTGACGAACACGGCATCGCCATGATCTTCACCGACATGCGCCACTTCCGCCATTAATTCCTGGAGCAGCAGATGAAAGTATTAGTAATCGGTAACGGCGGGCGCGAGCACGCGCTGGCCTGGAAAGCGGCTCAGTCGCCGCTGGTTGATACCGTCTACGTCGCGCCGGGCAACGCCGGTACCGCCCTGGAGCCGTCGCTGCAAAACGTCGCCATCGGCGTCACCGATATTCCGGCGCTGCTTCGCTTCGCGCAGGATGAGAACATCGATCTGACCATCGTTGGCCCGGAAGCGCCGTTGGTCATTGGCGTGGTCGACGCGTTCCGTGCCGCCGGGCTGAACATTTTCGGGCCAACCGAAGGCGCCGCGCAGCTGGAAGGCTCAAAAGCCTTCACCAAAGATTTTCTCGCCCGTCATCATATTCCGACGGCGGAATACCAGAACTTCACCGAAGTGGAGCCTGCGCTGGCTTATCTGCGCGAGAAAGGCGCGCCGATCGTCATCAAAGCCGACGGTCTGGCGGCGGGTAAAGGCGTTATCGTGGCGATGACCCTCGAGGAAGCCGAAGCGGCGGTCAAAGATATGTTGGCCGGCAACGCCTTTGGCGACGCAGGCCACCGCATCGTGATTGAAGAGTTCCTCGATGGCGAGGAGGCTAGCTTTATTGTGATGGTCGACGGCGAGCACGTCCTGCCGATGGCCACCAGCCAGGATCACAAGCGCGTCGGCAACGGCGATACCGGCCCGAACACCGGCGGGATGGGGGCGTACTCCCCGGCGCCGGTGGTTACTGACGAAGTCCACCAGCGCACCATGGAGCGGATTATCTGGCCAACCGTGAAAGGCATGGCCGCTGAAGGCAACACCTATACCGGTTTCCTCTACGCCGGTCTGATGATCGACAAGCAGGGCAACCCGAAGGTGATTGAGTTCAACTGCCGCTTTGGCGACCCGGAAACCCAACCGATCATGCTGCGCATGAAGTCCGACCTGGTCGAGCTGTGCCTCGCCGCCTGCGCGGGCAAGCTGGACGAGAAAACCTCCGAGTGGGATGACCGCGCGTCGCTGGGCGTGGTGGTTGCCGCCGGCGGCTATCCGGGCAGCTACAATACGGGCGATGAGATCTACGGCCTGCCGCAGCAGGAAGTCGCAGACGGTAAGGTCTTCCACGCCGGCACCAAACTGTCTGACGACCAGCGCGTGGTCACCAACGGCGGGCGCGTGCTGTGCGTCACCGCGCTGGGTGACTCCGTGGCGCAGGCGCAGCAGCGCGCCTATCAGCTGCTGACCGACATTCGCTGGGACGGTAGCTTTAGCCGTAGCGATATCGGCTGGCGCGCCATCGAACGTGAAAAGGCTAACGGCTAAGTTTCGCCAGCAGCGTTTTGCGCGTAATGCCTAACTGACGGGCGGCTTCGGTTTTGTTGCCGCCCGTTTTTTCCAGCGCCGCCAGAATCACCTCTTTCTCCACTTCCACTAACGGCTGAATTCCCCCCTCCTCGCTCCCGCCTGATGGCAGCGGCGTACCGGCGATCGCCAGGGGCAGTTCTCGCTCAGAGATATAGTTTCCGGTCAGTAGCACCACCGCCCGCTCCACCGCGTTTTCCAGCTCGCGTATATTGCCCGGCCAGGGGTAGTGGATCAGCAGGTCCATCGCCTGTGGCGTGAACCCCTTTACCGTCTTACGATTGCGTTCGGTATAGCGTTTGAGAAAATGCTGCGCCAGCTGCGGAATATCTTCCCGTCGCCGGCGCAGCGGCGGTATCTCGATGGTCACGACGTTGAGTCGGTAATAGAGATCCTGGCGAAAGCGCCCGGCGCTCACCTCTTCCGCAAGGTTGCGATGGGTGGCGGCGATAAGCCGCACATCAACGGCAAGCGTCTGGTTGCTGCCGACCCGCTGCACCTCCCGCTCCTGAATCGCCCGCAGCAAGCGGACCTGCATCACTGGCGAGATATCGCCTATCTCATCAAGAAACAGCGTGCCGCCATCCGCTTCGACAAAGCGTCCTTCCCGTCGCCGATCCGCCCCGGTAAACGCCCCTTTTTCATGGCCGAAGAGTTCCGACTCCAGCAGTGACTCATTCAGCGCCGCGCAGTTGAGCGTGACCAACGGCTTGTCACGACGCTCGCTGCAGGCGTGGATGGCGCGCGCCACCAGCTCCTTACCGGTTCCCGACTCCCCATAAATCAGCACCGTCGCGTCCGAAGGGGCCACCAGCGTAATATCGTTAAGAAGCGCCTGCATCGCCGGGCTGTCGCCAATCATGCCCCACCGTGAATCCGTCGCAACGCTGGGGTCGCTCTCGCTCTGCCGGGTGTGCGCCAATGCCTGAACCAGCGTCTGCTGCAGGGTGTCAAAATCCAGCGGTTTAACCAGATAATCCAGCGCCCCGGACTTAATAGCTTCTACCGCCGTACCGACGCTGGAAAACGCCGTCATGATCAGCACCGGTATCGCCGGGTTATAGGCCTTAATCTCTTTTAACGTTGCGATACCGTCCATCTCCGCCATACGGATATCGCACAGCACCAGGTCGAAGACCTGCTGATGGATCTGCTCCAGCGCCTGCAGGCCGTTGTGAGCCAACCCCACCTGATAGCCCCAGCCGCGCAGCAGCGCCTGCAGGATCGTGCAGTGGCTGACGTCATCATCAACGACCAGAATCTGTACTTTATCGCTGCTCATCTTCCCTCCGTTGAGCATCCACCGGTAACCAAAGCGTAAATATCGCTCCAGCTCCCGGCTGACTTTCGGCGCGGATCGTCCCGCCATGTTGTTCGATAATATTCTGCACTACGGCCAGCCCCAGCCCGGTGCCGTCCGCCTTGGTGGTGAAATACGGCGTGAAGATAGCCTGTAACTCTTCATCGCTCATCCCCTTACCGCTATCCGTGACGACGATTTTCACCCGCTGACGATCGGCTTCGCTTGCTGTTACGCGAATGACGCCGTCACGACCAATCGCCTGCATTGCATTCAGGTACAGGTTCAACAGCACCTGATTCAGGCGATCGGGGTCGGCGCTGATCGTGGTTAACTCAGGTCGCGGAGTAAATTGCAGCGCGATCCCGCGGCTCTGCGCATCCTGGCTTACCAACTGCAATGAGTGGCGGATAAGCGCGTTGATATCGACTGTTTGGTAGTTTAGATGGGCGGGACGGACCAGCTCCAGCAGCTCGCTGACCACCCGGTTCAGGCGATCAGCCTCTTTGGCCATCACCTGGGCTAACTGATGCGACTCGCCGCCAGGCGACGTGCGCTCGGCAAAATATTTCGCCAGCCCTTTAATCGACGAGAGCGGGTTGCGGATCTCGTGCGCGACCCCCGCCGCCAGATGGCCAAGCGCCACCAGCTTTTCCTTGCGGGCCATCGCCTCCAGCAGCTGTTTCCGCGAGCGACGATAGCGGCGGAACCAGAACTGAGCGAGGATCGTCGCCGCTATCACCAGCGCGGCGGCACCCAGCATGATGGCCATATTCCGCTGCCCGCGGGCCTGCGCGGCATCCAGCTCGCGGCTATCAAAGGCGATAAAAATCACCTGCGGGACGGTGGCCTGAGCCAGGGCGCTATTGCCGCGGTTCATCATTCCCATATGGTGGCCGCGAGCCGGATTAAGCGGGCGAAAATGGCGATAGATCTCCAGCGCCGGCTGCGGTTCGCTAAGCCGGCGCCAGCGGGCCTGTTCGCCAACCGCTAACGCACGCATCTGCGCCGGGCTATACAGCGTTTTACCCACCTGCTGCGGATCGCTATGGGCGATAATTTTACCGTTTTCATCGGTCACCGCGAACCACAGGACGCCCGGTTGCCAGGCCATCTCTTCCAGCAGGGCCTGCAGCTGCGCATGATGCATACGCATCCCCATCCCGACGCGCGTGCCGGACTCCAGCGCGCGGATCAGCACGCTCCCTTTCTCTTCAATGGTTTGTCGGGCAGCGGTCGTCTCGCGACCGTAGTCGCGGACGATCATCGCGGAGAACAGCATGACCAGCAGCACAACCGTGCCGGTCAGCAGCCAGCTCAGCGCGCCAGCGGCGGCGTCCCGGGAGAGAGATTTGATCTTCATCGGCGAGTCCTTGTCATCTCTTTTTCACTATCTGCAGGCTCCTTCAGCAGAAATCATGCCATGTTTCCGCGCGGCCAATCCTGCTCTCAAACATATCGCCTGCGCTTAAGCGAGTAAAAATGACTCGCCTGACCCTGGCGGAACGGGTCATTTTTACTCGCTCTCCTTGGCAACGGCTTCGGCAGGCCCACACAGACGGGCTTTTTCAGACTGGCATGGAAGATGCAATACCGAGGGAAACCACACAGGAGAAAATGCCATGAAACGGAACCGTACCTTACCTCTCGCCCTCGTTACCTTTGCCGCGCTGACCTTCGCCAGCAACGCGGCCTGGGCCAACCACCACTGGGGCAACAATAACGGGATGGGCAACCAGGGCTACAGTCAGCTGACCCAGGAGCAGCAGGCTACCGTGCAAAAGCTGCATAACGATTACTATGCGCAAACCAGCGCCCTGCGCCAGCAGCTGCAGTCCAAACGCTATGAGTACAATGCGCTGCTCACGGCGCAAAAGCCGGACAGCGGGAAGATTGAAGCTGTCGCTCAGGAGATGGAAGGCTTACGCCAGAAGCTGGATCAGCAGCGGGTGAAGTTTGATATCGCCCTGGCTGAGGCAGGCGTTCCCCGCGGCGCAGGAATGGGATATGGCGGCTGTCGCGGTAGCGCCGGCGGTCATATGGGCATGAACCACTGGTAAAGGTTAGAAGCTTTTTTCCGTCGGCTGCCAGGTGCAGAAGTTTTCATTGGCGACCAGCAGCAGTTGAGAGCCTTCCGGCGCCTCCAGCCAGGCAATGCTCACAGCGGCGGAAGCGTGGCTCTGGCGGCGTTCAATGTGCGCCAGGGCCCGGCTATCGAGGTCGGGCGTAACCGTCTGCCCTTCGCAGGTCAGCACGGTATGCGCGGCAGCGTTCCAGCGCCCCTGCCGCAGGACGACCCGCCCCTGGCGGAGGGCGTCGCTGGTCTGGCGGATCTGCTCGGCGCGATAACGATATAGCGCGACCTGGTCGCTGGAGAGCTGCTGCTTCTGCCCGTCCACTTCCCGTTGCATAAAGCTCAGATCGCCCTGCGCGTCGAAACGGGCGCGAATATGTTCCGGCGGTTTGCCATAGACATTGAGTTCGATAAGCGCCAGTTGATCGCCCTGCCAGCGATATTCGCTGGTCGAGGTGTCCCCGTGACGCCACGGGCTGAAGGCGGCGAGAAGATGGACTTCATCGCCAGAATCTTTACGCCAGATGCGCATCGCTCCCTGATTGTCCGCATATCCGCTGGCGGTAAACGGCGGTAGCGACGTGTCGTGGCTGCAGGCAGTCAGCAACAGGATGCCCGCCAGCGCCAGAGGCCGGCGCCAGACAGACAAAAGGGGCTTAATAGCCCCTTCGATAAAACTGTTCACTGCCACGCGGTCTTACTTAACTGCGTCTTTCAGTGCTTTGCCAGAAACAAATGCCGGCACGTTAGCTGCAGCGATTTTGATCTCTTTACCGGTCTGCGGGTTGCGGCCAGTACGCTCAGCGCGGTGGTTCACTTTGAAGGTACCGAAACCAACCAGTTGAACAGCATCACCTTCTTTCAGAGACTCAGTAATTGCAGCCAGGGTAGATTCCAGGGCAGCTTTAGCCTGTGCTTTGGACAGGTCAGCTTTGTCCGCAATTACATCAATCAGTTGAGTCTTGTTCATAAGTTATCCTTACAATGTGTTTATCGCTTGCTAAGCATCGAGTGCGACGGAAATGCCAAAAAAGCACCCTCCTGCATACACGCACCGATAGCCACTTTTTTTCGCCCTCCAAATGTAGACCAGACGGGGGGCGGAATGGAAGCCTTCAGACGCTACAATTCAGGCGGTAAATCACGTTTTCTGGTCTCACTGCTGAAAATTTATACCAATATTGCTCTCGCCAGCCTCGCGCAGGTCCGCGCGCAGGCCTTTTATCAGCTCAAGATCACGCTCTTCACAGTCGGCCAGCAGGCGGAAAATTTCCCACTGAATATCCCATTCCTGCTCTACCGCCGGATTCGCTTTCAACTCTTCGTCGGTCATTTCGCGACCTTCCTGGGTCATTTCCAGCATCGCCACGGTGGTGATGGAGGTCTTGCTCACCTCGATCGCGTGCTCGAGCGTTTCGCCGCTCAGACGAGAATGAATCAGTTCACTCAACGCCACGCAAGCGTCTATGGCCGGATAGACACCGTACATGTCGAAATCATCTGCCGCCGGGATCGCCTCTTCCAGCTTCTCCAGCTGGCTGTCGAAATTCACCTTCGCATCTTTAACCGTCAGCGTTTCCCAGATCAGGTCCAGGATACGACGATAAAGCAGGCCGTCGCCAAACTCGGTTTGCTTGCAGAACATCGCGTAGTTGGGATACATACGTTCGCACAGGCAGGCCATAAAAGTGACATGCTGCCAGCTTTCCAGCTTCTCCAGGCGCAGGTGAATCGGGTTTTGTAACATGATGAATTCTCGAAGTCAGAAATTAGGCGCAGTGTACCTGAATCAGCTGTGATTTGCTTGCCAACGCACAAACGACGGACGACGGGACGCCACCGCATCGGCCCAGCGCGTCGGCTCGGGCAGACGGTAGCCTCGCATGCAACGCTCAACCCACATTAAAGCGCTGTCCATGCCTACCCGGTGGCCGGTGCTAATAAACAGCGGGTTGCAGCGCACTTTGCTGCGCCAGACCCAGGCCAGTTGCTCATTTTTATCCATCAGCGGGGCCAGCGCGCCAGGCTCATCACCCAGGTCGCCGATTTTGCCGCACAGGCGTTTTTTCGCCACTCCGATAGTCGGCACATCAATCATCAGGCCAAAATGGCTGGCGACGCCCAATCTCCGGGGATGAGAAATGCCGTGTCCGTCAACTAAGAGCAGGTCCGGTTTTTGCGAAAGCTGCTCCCACGCCGCCAGCAGCGCAGGCGTTTCGCGAAACGAGAGAAAGCCGGGAATATAGGGCATAGAGGTGGCGACCCGCGCCACCTGATACTCCACCAGCTCAAGCTCAGGCCAGGTCAGCAGCACCATCGCAGCCCGGGTGATCTCCCCTTCCTGCTCAAACCCGACGTCCGCGCCGCCGATCAACGTCGGCGGGTCGCGATCCAGTCTATCCGCACGCTCTACCGACGCGGCTAACTGTTGCTGTTGGGTACGTAGTGCGGCTAAATCCATAGGGCTTATCTCCTACTGGTGATAGGGTGCGGACAGACGGTGCACAGCCTCAACAAAGACGCCCGCATGCTCGGGGTCAACGTCCTGATGAATACCGTGTCCAAGGTTAAAGACGTGGCCTTCCCCCTGGCCAAAGCCGGCAAGAATGGTTGCCACTTCTTCTTCAATACGCGGGGCGGGCGCATAGAGCATCGACGGATCCATATTGCCCTGCAGCGCTACTTTGTTACCCACGCGACGGCGGGCATCGGCAATATCGGTGGTCCAGTCGAGACCCAACGCATCGCAGCCGGTCTCCGCCATCGCTTCCAGCCACTGACCACCGCCTTTGGTGAACAGTGTCACCGGCACGCGGCGGCCTTCGTTTTCCCGCAGCAGGCCATCGACGATCTTATGCATGTAGTAGAGGGAGAACTGCTGATAGTCGCGGCCGGTCAGCACCCCGCCCCAGGTGTCAAAAATCATCACCGACTGCGCGCCGGCTTTGATCTGCGCGTTGAGATACAGGGTGACGCTCTTCGCCAGCTTATCCAGCAGCGCATGCAGCGCCTGCGGCTCAGCGTACATCATCTTTTTAATCACGGTGAAAGCCTTGCTGCTGCCGCCCTCCACCATGTACGTAGCCAGCGTCCATGGACTACCGGAAAAACCGATCAGCGGCACTTCGCCTTTCAGTTCGCGGCGAATGGTGCGCACGGCGTTCATTACATAGCCCAGCTCCTGCTCCGGATCCGGGATCGGCAGCTTGTCGACGTCGGCTTTACTTTTTACCGGCGAGGTGAAGCGCGGACCTTCGCCAGCTTCAAAGTACAGCCCCAGCCCCATGGCGTCCGGGATGGTCAGGATGTCCGAAAAGAGGATCGCCGCGTCCAGCGGGTAACGGCGCAGCGGCTGGAGCGTCACTTCGCAGGCCAGTTCGGCATTTTTACACAGCGACATAAAGTCGCCCGCTTGCGCACGGGTGGCTTTGTACTCCGGTAAATAGCGGCCCGCCTGGCGCATCATCCACACCGGGGTGACATCAACCGGCTGACGCAGCAGCGCGCGCAGGTAACGATCGTTCTTCAGTTCGGTCATTTTTACATTCCTTTAGCGTTGATACGCCCAGTGTAACATGTCACTCGAACTCTGCCCGACACATCGCGACGGTATCTTCGATAAGCCGCCGCGCCACTGTCCCCGGCGGCGGCAGAAGCGGCAGGTCGTCATAGCGATACCAGTCCGCGGTCAGTAACTCTTTTTTGTCGACCACGATCTCGCCATCTGCGTAATCCGCCATAAAGGCGGTCATCAGCGACTGCGGGAACGGCCATGGCTGAGAGGTCACGTAACGCAGATTTTTTACCCGAATACCGCTCTCCTCCATCACCTCGCGAGCCACCGCCTGCTCAAGGGTTTCGCCGACCTCGACAAAGCCGGCCAGCACGGTGTGCACGCCGTTGCGATGGCGCGTATGTTGCGCCAGCAGGATCGCATCGTCGCGACGGATTGCCACGATAATGCAGGGGGCAATTTGCGGGTAATAACGTTCGCGGCAGTGGCTGCACAGCATCGCCCATTCGCTTTTGCTGGCATGCATCGGGTGGCCGCAGTAACCGCAAAATTTATGCGAGCGATAAAATTCGGCGAGCTGGATCCCCCGCCCAGCCAGCTGGAAGAGTCCCGGATCCTGATCCAGCACCTGGCGCAACGATCCCATGTCATGGCGACGATCCTGGCGCACCATCCACACGGACTCGCCCTGCCACTCGCCAATATGCAGCGCATGCTGGCCGACAAGATCGAAATTAACCGCTTCGCCATGTGGTAATTCTCCACCAGGCAACCATAATTTTTGTTCGTGACTGACAACCCACCAGCCGCGATCTAATTTTTCAATAATACGATCCATATCTATTGCACTACCTTTGCTTCACTGGCATGTTGTTAACATTATATTTACATTTTGGTGAGCAGATTTAAATCAAAACTAGCGGAGTCAATCATGCTAAACCAGCTGGAAAATCTGACGGAGCGCGTTGGCGGTAGTAATGAACTGGTCGATCGCTGGCTACAAGTGCGTAAGCATCTGCTCGTGGCTTACTACAACCTGGTTGGCCTGAAACCGGGCAAAGAGTCGTTTATGCGGCTAAACGAAAAGGCGCTGGATGACTTTTGCCAAAGTCTGGTGGATTACCTCTCATCCGGTCATTTTAGTATTTATGAACGCATTATTGGCGAAATGGAAGGCGATACCCCTCTTTTAGCCGCCACCCGGCTTTACCCGCAGCTGGAAGCCAATACCCAGCAGATGATGGACTACTACGATACCTGCCTCGAAAACGCCATCGATCACGATAACTATCTTGAATTTCAGCAGGCGCTGTCGGATATCGGCGAGTCGCTGGAGGCGCGTTTCGCGCTGGAAGATAAACTGATCGCCCTGGCTGTCGCCCATAACCTGAGCAATGACGTGCGTGATAATATTGCGCCGACCGCTTGAGTTGTGAACCGTTAACGCGTAATTTACGTACATTATCCCTCTGCGGAGGGATTTCATCTTGTCGGAGTGCCTATTTTCCATGCGCAGGCTAACGTGGAAAAGGCTGAGACCGTTAATTCGGGATCCGCGGAACCTGATCAGGCTAATACCTGCGAAGGGAACAAGAGTAAACTGCTGTTCGCGTCAGTCCGTCAGGGCCGATCGCATCTGTTACTCCATCCGTCGTCTGACAAGCCATGTCCTTTTTTAACTGGAATGCGCTATGTCTACTACCAAACTAACCCGTCGGGAACAACGCGAGCACGCGCAGCGATTCATTGATACGCTGGCGGGTACCGCTTTTCCTAATTCACGCCGCATCTATGTTCACGGCTCACAAGCGGATATCCGCGTCCCGATGCGTGAAATTCAGCTCAGCCCAACTCTCGTCGGCGGCGATAAAGATAACCCCCGGTACGAAACCAACGAACCGATCCCGGTGTATGACACCTCCGGGCCGTATGGCGACCCGGATATTAGCATTGATGTCCGCCAGGGGCTGGCAAAGCTGCGCCAGCCGTGGATCGACGCGCGTAACGACTGCGCGCCGCTCAGCGAACGCAGCTCGGCCTATACCAAAGCGCGGCTGGCCGACGACGGTCTCGATGAGCTGCGCTTCAGCGGCCTGCTGACGCCCAAACGCGCCGTCGCTGGCAAATGCGTTACCCAGCTGCACTACGCCCGCCAGGGGATAGTCACCCCGGAGATGGAGTTCATCGCCATTCGCGAAAACATGGGTCGCGAACGTATCCGCAGCGAGGTTCTGCGCCAGCAGCACGCAGGTGAAGGCTTCGGCGCCCACCTACCGGAAAACATCACCCCCGAGTTCGTTCGCGATGAAGTGGCCGCCGGACGCGCCATCATCCCCGCCAACATCAACCACCCGGAGTCTGAACCGATGATTATCGGCCGCAACTTCCTGGTGAAAGTGAATGCCAATATCGGCAACTCGGCGGTGACCTCTTCCATCGAAGAAGAGGTCGAGAAACTGGTCTGGTCAACCCGCTGGGGCGCCGACACGGTGATGGACCTCTCCACCGGCCGCTATATCCACGAAACCCGCGAGTGGATCCTGCGCAACAGCCCGGTGCCGATTGGTACCGTGCCGATTTACCAGGCGCTGGAGAAGGTCAACGGCATCGCCGAGAATCTCACCTGGCAAGTCTTCCGCGATACCCTGCTGGAACAGGCCGAGCAAGGCGTCGACTACTTCACGATTCACGCCGGCGTACTGTTGCGCTACGTCCCGATGACGGCGAAGCGCCTGACCGGTATCGTCTCGCGCGGCGGCTCAATCATGGCTAAGTGGTGCCTGTCGCATCATCAGGAAAACTTCCTCTACCAGCATTTCCGCGAAATCTGCGAAATCTGCGCCGCCTATGACGTGTCGCTGTCGCTGGGCGATGGCCTGCGCCCCGGCTCCATTCAGGATGCCAACGACGAGGCGCAGTTTTCCGAGCTGCGCACCCTCGGCGAACTGACGAAAATCGCCTGGGAATATGACGTGCAGGTGATGATTGAAGGCCCTGGCCACGTGCCGATGCAGATGATCCGCCGCAATATGACCGAACAGCTGGAGCACTGCCACGAAGCGCCGTTCTACACCCTGGGGCCGCTCACCACTGACATCGCGCCGGGCTACGACCATTTCACCTCCGGTATCGGCGCGGCAATGATCGGCTGGTTCGGCTGCGCCATGCTGTGCTATGTCACGCCGAAAGAGCATCTCGGCCTGCCCAACAAAGAGGATGTCAAACAGGGGCTGATTACCTACAAAATCGCCGCCCACGCCGCCGACCTCGCGAAAGGCCATCCCGGGGCGCAGATCCGCGACAACGCGATGTCAAAAGCGCGTTTTGAATTCCGCTGGGAAGACCAGTTCAACCTCGCGCTCGACCCGTTCACCGCGCGGGCCTATCACGATGAAACCCTGCCGCAGGAGTCCGGCAAAGTCGCCCACTTCTGCTCCATGTGCGGGCCGAAATTCTGTTCGATGAAAATCACTCAGGAGGTCCGCGACTACGCCGCGAAGCAAAGTATAGAAGCCGGCATGGCCGATATGTCGAATAACTTCCGCGCCCGCGGCGGCGAAATCTACCTGAAACAGGAGGAAGCCTGATGTATCAACCTGATTTTCCACCCGTCCCGTTTCGTCTCGGACTCTACCCGGTGGTGGACAGCGTGGCGTGGATTGAGCGCCTGCTCGAAGCTGGGGTACGTACCCTTCAGTTACGCATCAAAGACCGGCGCGACAGCGAAGTGGAGGATGACGTGATCGCCGCCATCGCCCTTGGTCGCCGCTATCACGCCCGACTGTTCATTAACGATTACTGGCAGCTGGCGATTAAGCATCAGGCCTATGGCGTGCATCTCGGACAAGAAGATCTGGAAACCACCGATCTGAGCGCTATCCGCCAGGCCGGGCTGCGTCTTGGCGTCTCTACTCACGATGATATGGAAATTGATGTCGCCCTTGCGGCGCGCCCCTCTTACATCGCGCTAGGTCACGTCTTCCCGACGCAAACCAAACAGATGCCTTCCGCGCCGCAGGGCCTCGAGCAGCTTGCCAGACATATTCAACGCCTGGCGGATTACCCCACCGTGGCGATCGGCGGAATTAGCCTGGAAAAGGCGCCGGGGGTACTGGCGACCGGCGTCGGCAGCATCGCGGTGGTCAGCGCCATCACCCAGGCGGCGGACTGGCGGGCAGCGACCGACCAACTGCTGGCGCTGGCGGGAGCGGGCGATGAATGATCACGACTTTATGCGCTATAGCCGCCAGCTGCTGCTGGAGGATATTGCCATCGAAGGGCAGCAGAAGCTGTTAGCCAGTCGAGTGCTGATTATCGGCCTTGGCGGGCTGGGCTCCCCGGCGGCGCTCTATCTGGCCGGGGCTGGCGTCGGGACGCTGACCCTGGCCGATGACGACGCGGTGCATCTCAGCAACCTGCAACGGCAGATCTTGTTCACCAGCGCGGATATCGATCGGCCAAAAGCCGCAGCGGCACAGACTCGGCTCAGCCAGCTAAACCCGCAGATCAAACTGGTAGCGCTCCAGCAGCGCTTAAGCGGCGAGGCGCTCCGCGCCGAAGTGGCGAAAGCGGACGTGGTGCTGGACTGTACCGATAATATGGTCACCCGCCAGGCGATCAATGCCGCCTGTGTGGCCCTCGATACCCCGTTAGTGACCGCCAGCGCCGTGGGCTTCGGCGGTCAGCTGATGGTGCTCACCCCGCCCTGGACGCAGGGCTGCTATCGCTGCCTGTGGCCGGAAAGCGATGAACCGCAGCGCAACTGCCGCACCGCGGGGATCGTCGGCCCGGTGGTCGGCATGATGGGCACCCTGCAGGCGCTGGAGACGATTAAGCTGCTCAGCGGCATGGCGACGCCGCGCAACACCCTGCGGCTGTTCGACGCCCGCACCAGCAACTGGCGCGCCCTTGCGCTACAGCGTTCCCGGAGCTGCCCGGTGTGCGGAGGGCGGCATGCAGATCTGGTTTAACGACGAGCCGCTGGCGTGCGCCGACAATCTCAGCGTCAGCGCCCTGCTGACCCAGCTCGAACAGCAGCAGCCTGGCGTTGCGCTGGCGCTCAATCAACACATCCTGCCGCGCGACCGGTGGGAAGATCATCTCTTGCAGGAAGGCGATCGGGTCCTGCTTTTTCAGGTTATCGCTGGAGGCTGACATGTTACGTATTGCAGACAAAACGTTTGAATCCCATCTTTTCACCGGTACCGGCAAATTCGCCGCCCCGGAGGTGATGGTCGAGGCGATTCGCGCCTCGGGCAGCCAGCTGGTAACCCTGGCGATGAAGCGCGTCGATTTACGCCAGCGCAATGACGCCATCCTCGCCCCGCTGCTGGCGGCGGGAGTCAGCCTGCTGCCGAATACCTCGGGCGCCAAGACGGCGGAAGAGGCGGTGTTTGCCGCCCGTCTGGCGCGGGAAGCCCTGGGTACCCACTGGCTGAAGCTGGAGATCCACCCGGACGCCCGCTGGCTGCTGCCCGACCCGATTGAAACCCTGAAAGCGGCGGAGCTGCTGGTCCGCGAAGGGTTCGTGGTGCTGCCCTACTGCGGCGCCGATCCGGTGCTGTGTAAACGACTGGAAGAGGTGGGCTGCGCGGCGGTGATGCCGCTGGGTGCGCCGATCGGCTCCAATCAGGGGCTGGAAACCAAAGCCATGCTGGAGATTATTATCGAGCAGGCGACGGTCCCGGTGGTGGTCGACGCCGGGATCGGCGTCCCGAGCCATGCGGCGCAGGCGCTGGAGATGGGCGCGGACGCGGTGCTGGTCAATACCGCCATTGCCGTCGCCGACGACCCCGTGGCCATGGCCCGCGCCTTCCGTATGGCGATCGATGCCGGATTACTGGCGCGTCAGGCCGGACCGGGGGCACGCAGTACGCAGGCGCAGGCCACCAGCCCGCTCACCGGATTCCTGGAGGCGCTGGCATGAAAACCTTTAGCGATCGCTGGCGGCAGCTGGAGTGGGACGATATCCGCCTGCGCATCAACAGCAAAACCGCCGCCGACGTCGAACGGGCGCTGGCGGCTAAACAGCTCACCCGCGACGATATGATGGCCCTGCTCTCGCCTGCCGCGGCCAATTACCTTGAACCGCTGGCCCAGCGCGCGCAGCGCCTCACCCGGCAGCGCTTCGGCAATACCGTCAGCTTCTACGTGCCGCTGTATCTCTCCAACCTGTGCGCTAACGACTGCACCTACTGCGGCTTCTCGATGAGCAACCGCATTAAGCGCAAGACGCTGGATGCCGCCGAGATTGCCCGCGAGTGCGCCGCGATCCGCAACCTGGGCTTTGAGCATCTGCTGCTGGTGACCGGCGAACATCAGGGTAAGGTGGGAATGGATTATTTCCGTCAGCACCTACCGGCTATCCGCAGCCAGTTTGCCTCGCTGCATATGGAGGTGCAGCCGCTGGCGACTGAAGAGTATGCCGAGCTGAAAACCCTGGGACTCGACGGGGTGATGGTCTATCAGGAGACCTATCATGAAAGCATGTACGCCCAACACCATCTGAAAGGAAAAAAACAGGATTTCTTCTGGCGGCTGGATACGCCGGATCGCTTAGGCGCGGCGGGGATCGATAAGATCGGCCTTGGCGCGCTCATCGGCCTTTCCGACAGCTGGCGAGTGGACTGCTTTATAGTCGCTGAGCACCTGCTGTGGCTGCAGCAGCGCTACTGGCGCAGCCGCTATTCGGTCTCCTTCCCGCGCCTGCGTCCCTGCGCCGGCGGTATTGAACCGGCTTCGCTGATGGATGAGCGCCAGCTGGTGCAAACTATCTGCGCCTTCCGCCTGCTGGCGCCAGAGGTTGAGCTGTCGCTATCCACCCGCGAATCACCCTGGTTCCGCGACCGGGTGATCCCGCTGGCGATCAATAACGTCAGCGCCTTCTCTAAAACCCAGCCCGGCGGCTACGCCGACGATCATCCGGAGCTCGAGCAATTTGCCCCGCACGACGATCGCCGCCCTGAAGAGGTCGCCAGCGCGCTGGCCGCCCGCGGCCTGCAGCCGGTATGGAAAGACTGGGATAGCTGGCTGGGACGCGCTTCGCAAACCTCATGATGTACAGTGTAAACGCCTGATAATTTTGCGCGCCTGCACGAGAGATGAAAAACGGAGGCTGGCCCGCCCGACGCCGTTTTTCTATTCTGCCCTGGTCAGCAGCGGACGCTGACCAGGGCGAACCTTTTCTTCCTCATTTTCGCCCTGCCTCTCCGCGCTGAGCAGAGGCCTGCACATTATCGCCGAATATAAATCACGATACATGAAGGCCTCAGAGTTATAATTGAGCAATAGTGAACTGATTCGATCGGCAGGCGTCCCAGACGCAACCTGCGTTCGGACCCATGGTTTATACATCCGGGACGATTAACGATTCATGGCTCTACACAACAGAAAGCTCTCTTTTACGACGCCGATCGTCGTGGGGTTTGCCGGTATTTTGCTCAGTTTTATGCTGATCGCTATTTTTGTGACTCTGGCGCAACAGAAAGATTTTCTCGAAGATTATCACGATATTAACCGCAATTTTACCCATAACCTGGCGATCAACTATACGGAAACCCTGCTGCGGGAAAATGATTTTATCCTCGGGCGCGCAGCCGCCTTCTTTGCCCGCAATGACGAACTGAATCGCGCAGTCAATGTGGAGCCGGAGAAAGGGTTAACCACGCTGATGCAGTTACAGAACATGATGCCAAGCGTCTCATCCATCTCGCTGGCGGATACCAAGGGCCACTATCTGCGCGCCCCGGAGGTGCTGGAAAATGAAGACAGCCGGGCTTTCGATCCCAAAACGCGGCCCTGGTTTATCAAACAGGCGGAAGCCAGCACCTTCAGCCACTACACCAGTCCGTATATGGATTATTTCACCCACCATCCGACGATTACCATTTTCAAACCCATCATTACCCCGGAAGGGAAACTCAAGGGCAGCCTGGCCTTTCATCTCGATCTCACCTCCATGGGGTTCGCGCTGCGCCAGATGGTGGCGCCCGTACAGGGGGAATTTTTTGTGGTGCAACGGGATGGCAAAGTGGTCCTGCACTCCGACCCGGGCGCGCTGTTTAAACCCTTCGTCAGGGACGAGCTGATGGATAAAATGACCAGCGGAGAGGGGCAGCTCTACGATCCCGGGAGCGACACCTGGTATTACTATTACTCCTTTACCAATCCCGACTGGTTTGTGATTTTCCGTGTCGATAACGCCACCCTGGTCAATCTGACACGTCATGAGACCAATTTAGTGATCGGCGGTTTCACTCTCGCAGCGATCATTATTATCCTGTTCGGTCTTTATCTGCGTCATGCTTCCCGTACCGTGCTGATGAATATCATCAATGCGATTAAAACCGGTGACGTCAAACGCGCCCCGCGCCTTGAGGCGATGCTGAGTAAAGCGATTGAAACCAATAAACAGCGCGAACTGTCCTACGTCCGCCAGGCGACCATCGACGCTCTCACCGGCTGCAAAAACCGCCGCGCCTTCGACAGCGATATTGCCGCCCTGATGAACGATCACCAGCCGTTCGCCCTCGCGCTGGTCGATATCGATAACTTTAAATCGATCAACGACACCTGGGGCCATCTCAATGGCGATATCGTCCTGCGTAACGTCGCTCGCGAAGGGCTACAGGTCCTCCAGCCGCTGGAGATATCCCTCTATCGCTACGGCGGCGAAGAGTTCGCGGTGGTCTTTCCTGCCGAACATATCGATAACGCCCGCACGCTGTTGGAAACATGGCGGATAAACGTCGAACGACGCACCTGGCGCGAAGATGGCCTGACGGTCACCTTCAGCGCCGGCCTCGGGGAATGGAATATGGAGCCACTGGATAAGCTGGTGGTGAGCGTCGATGAAGCGCTGTACAAAGCCAAACAGCAGGGTAAAAACCGTATCCTGCGCGCGTAAGACTTCAGCGCCGCCACCGCCCACTTCGGTGGGCTTTTTTATTTTTTCCGGAAAAAATGAAACCGGTTTCAATTATTGTGTGATGCCTTACACACAATCACGGTAAAGCGGTTGTCGCATCGCCAGGGCCGCGATAAAGATAAGACATCACGGAACACAAGGGCCACTGACTATGAAGAATATCGTTTTGTGCTGTGCCGCCGGTATGTCTACCAGCATGCTGGTTCAGCGTATGCAAGATGCCGCGCAGAAGAAGGGTGTTGAGGTCTCTATCAAGGCCGTACCGGTCGCTGAGTTTAAAGATAATCTGGCCGCCGCCGACATTATTTTGCTCGGCCCACAGGTGAAATATGAGCAGGCGAAGCTGCAGGCGCTGGCCGACCCGTTCGGCAAGAAGGTCGCCGTGATCGATATGATGGACTACGGCATGATGAAAGGTGATGCCGTTCTGGATAAAGCCCTTAAGATGCTGGAGTAATCGATGGAAGATTTAGAAACGATCATCATGGAGCTGCTGGTTAACGCGGGTTCCGCACGTAGCGCGGCGCTGACGGCGCTACAGCTGGCGCGCAAAGGCGATTTTGCCGCCGCGGAGCAGGCCATGGCTGAATCCCATGAGTTCGTCAAACATGCGCATAAAATTCAGACCCAGCTTATCGGCATGGATGAAGGCAGCGGTAAATTGCCGGTTAACCTGATCACCGTGCATTCCCAGGACCATCTGATGAACGCTATGGTCATTCAGGATCTGGCGACCGACATGATTGAACTCTATCGTCGTCTGCCCCTCGCGCAATAATCTCACGGATTTAACGGGCGTCGCTGCCGGCGCCCGTCCTTCTTACAGAAAGCCGTACATCGCCGCGAATATCCAGCCAAACACGCAGGAGACGCCGACGCCGATGAGCCCGGGCAGGATAAAGCTGTGGTTAATCACAAAGCGGCCGATATGGGTGGTCCCTGAGCGATCAAACTGGATCGCCGCCAGATCGCTTGGGTAGGTCGGCAGAATATAGTAGCCATAGCAGGCCGGCGCAGAAGCCACGATATAGGCCGGGTCGACGCCGATGGCCAGGGCTACTGGCACAATCGCCGCCAGCGCTGCCGCCTGGGAGTTCACAAATTTCGAAACCAGTAGCAGCACGATGGCATAAGCCCACGGATACTCTTTTACCATTTCACCAAGCACGCCTTTAATCTCGGTCATGTGCGCGCCAAACATGGTCTCCGCCATCCACGCGATGCCGTACACCGCGACGATAGCGATCATTCCCGAACGAAAGACCTCATTTTTGGAAATCGATGCCGGGTTAGTTTTTGTAATGATGATGATCAGCGCTCCGGAGAGCAGCATAAACATCTGGATAACCAGCACCATCGACAGTGGTTTACCGTCAAAGGCCGGGCGCAGTTCAGAAAAAGCGCCAAGCAGCGCCACCACGGCGATAGAGGCCAGAAAAATCCACATTGCTATCCAGTTGCTGGTCGGCAGCTTTTTGTCCAGCAGCGTCGCCGTATCGCCATAGACGTAATGGCGGTTCTCCGGTAGCGCAATAAACGCCTGGAAGGCTTCGTCCTGATCCAGGTCTTTGCCGCGGAACCAGCTGAAGATACCGATGGCTAAAATACCCAGCAGCGTGGACGGAATGGTTATCGCCAGCAGATCGAGAAACTCCAGGTGTTTCCCGTTAAAGGTAAAATTTCCCAGCATCGCCACCAGCGATACCACCGCCACCGAGACCGGGCTGGCGATGATCCCCATCTGAGCGCCAATGGAGCTGGCGGCCATCGGACGCTCCGGACGAATGTTATTCTTAATCGCCACATCGTAGATAATCGGCAGGATGGTATACACCACGTGGCCGGTACCGCAGAGGATGGTCAGCATGCAGGTGACGAAAGGCGCCACGATAGAAACATATTTCGGGTTACGCCGCAGCAGCTTCTCGGCAATCTGCAGCATCACGTCTAACCCGCCGGACGCCTGCAGGGTCGCCGAGGCGGCTACCACTGCAATGATCACCAGCATCACATCAACCGGCGGTTTGCCCGGCTGGAGATGAAAAACAAAGACGAGGATCACCAAACCGATGCCGCCCAGCAGCCCCAGCGCAATCCCCCCTTTTCGGGCACCATAAAACAGACAAATTAATATAATAATGAGTTGTATCGCGAATTCCATGCAGCCCCCAGAGCCTGTCCACTCAGATCTAAAAATGATCCCTACCTGCCTCTCGGGATTATTTCTGCGCCAGACCGGGAGAAGCATGAGATGCGGCTATCCCTCTCCAGCGCCGTCGCGCCGAAGATACAGCAACAGAAGTAATCCCATGATTCATCAGGTATTTTGAATATATACCCTTTGAATTGATTATTTTTTGATATGAGTAGAAGTTTTACCCATACATAAAGAAAGGTTTTAGAAAAAGGCTTCTAATAGATATTTTGCATGAATTAATTGCTAAGAAAATGAAGATTTAATATGTCGTAAATGTAATTAATGGCCGGGAAAGCGGCGAAAAATAGACAATAAAAAAAGCCGGTCAGGAAACCTGACCGGCTTTTTAGCAGTGCATCAACGATTAATCGTTGTCAGAACCGCCCAGACCTGCGTTCAGCAGCTCTGCCAGGTTGGCAGACGCTTCTTCCACGCTCACCTGCGGTGCCGCCGGCAGCTCGCCAGCAGCGCGACGGCGCATACGATCCTGGTGATACGCATAACCGGTACCGGCCGGGATCAGACGACCTACGATGACGTTCTCTTTCAGACCGCGCAGTTCGTCGCGTTTGCCCGCAACGGCTGCTTCGGTCAGCACGCGAGTGGTCTCCTGGAACGATGCCGCGGAGATGAAGGACTCGGTGGCCAGAGACGCTTTGGTGATACCCAGCAGATCGCGGGAGAACGTTGCGCCCACTTTGCCGTTCGCTTCCAGTTCGCGGTTCGCGATCTTGACGCGGGAGTATTCCACCTGCTCGCCTTCGAGGAAGTCGGAGCTGCCTGCGCTTTCGATGGTGGCTTTACGCAGCATCTGACGAACGATAACTTCGATGTGCTTATCGTTAATCTTAACGCCCTGCAGACGGTATACGTCCTGGACTTCGTTAACAATGTAACGGGTCACAGCATGTACGCCACGCAGACGCAGAATGTCGTGCGGTGCTTCCGGACCGTCGGAAACCACATCGCCACGTTCCACACGTTCACCTTCGAACACGTTGAGCTGACGCCATTTCGGGATCATCTCTTCGTACGGCTCGCTACCGTCTACCGGGGTGATAACCAGGCGACGTTTCCCTTTGGTTTCTTTACCGAAGGAAATGATACCGCTGATTTCAGCCAGGATAGCCGGCTCTTTCGGACGACGTGCTTCGAACAGGTCCGCAACGCGCGGCAGACCACCGGTGATATCCTTGGTACCGCCGGATTCCTGCGGAATACGCGCCAGGGTGTCACCCGAGCTGATCTGTACGCCATCTTCCAGCTGAACAATCGCTTTACCCGGCAGGAAGTACTGAGCAGGCATATCAGTGCCTGGGATCAGAACGTCGTTGCCCTGAGCATCAACAATTTTCAGTGCTGGACGCAGATCTTTACCACCTGCGGTACGTTCTGCAGAGTCCAGAACCACCAGCGAAGACAGACCGGTCAGCTCGTCAGTCTGACGAGTAATGGTCTGGCCGTCGATCATGTCAGTGAAACGGATGAAACCGCTAACTTCGGTGATAACCGGCATGGTGTGCGGATCCCAGTTTGCGACGGTTTCACCGCCGGCAACCTGCTCACCGTCGCCTTTCGCCATAACCGCACCGTAAGGTACTTTATAGCTCTCTTTAGTACGACCGAATTCGTCGATCAGCTTCAGCTCGGTATTACGGGAAGTGATAACCAGCTTACCACTGGAGTTCACAACCGACTTCGCGTTGCTGAGCTTGATGCTACCTTTGTTTTTCACCTGGATGCTGGATTCAGCAGCCGCACGAGATGCCGCACCACCGATGTGGAACGTACGCATCGTCAGCTGTGTACCCGGCTCACCGATGGACTGTGCCGCGATAACGCCGATAGCCTCACCTTTGTTGATGAGGTGGCCACGCGCCAGGTCACGACCATAGCAGTGCGCGCAGACGCCAAAGTCGGTGTCACAGGATACAACGGAACGCACTTTGACGGAGTCAACGGAGTTCGCTTCCAGCAGGTCACACCAGTGCTCATGCAGCAGCGTGTTGCGTGGAACCAGAATATCCGCGGTACCCGGCTTCAGAACATCTTCCGCAGTCACACGACCCAGTACGCGATCGCGCAGCGGCTCTTTAACGTCGCCACCTTCGATAACCGGCGTCATGGTGATGCCTTCCAGGGTGCCGCAGTCGTCTTCAGTGACGACCAGGTCCTGCGCAACGTCAACCAGACGACGAGTCAGGTAACCGGAGTTCGCTGTTTTCAGTGCTGTATCCGCCAGACCTTTACGAGCACCGTGGGTGGAGATGAAGTACTGGAGTACGTTCAGACCTTCACGGAAGTTCGCGGTGATCGGCGTTTCGATGATGGAGCCATCCGGCTTCGCCATCAGACCACGCATACCAGCCAGCTGACGAATCTGTGCCGCAGAACCACGCGCACCGGAGTCGGCCATCATGTAGATGCTGTTGAAGGAAACCTGCTGCTCTTCCTGACCGTCACGGTTAATCACGGTTTCGGTTTGCAGGTTATCCATCATCGCTTTGGATACACGATCGTTCGCCGCAGCCCAGATATCGATAACTTTGTTGTAGCGTTCGCCCGCGGTCACCAGACCGGACTGGAACTGTTCCTGAATCTCAGCAACTTCCGCTTCCGCTTCGCTGATGATTTCGTATTTTTTCTCCGGGATGACCATGTCATCGATACCAACGGATGCACCTGAACGCGCTGCGTAAGCAAAGCCGGTGTACATCGTCTGGTCCGCAAAAATAACGGTCGGTTTCAGACCCAGAATACGGTAACAGGTGTTCAGCATCTTGGAGATCGCTTTCTTACCAAGCGCCTGGTTCACGATAGAGAACGGCAGACCTTTCGGTACGATCATCCACAGAATGGCACGGCCAACGGTCGTGTCTTTCAGGCTGGTTTTCGCGACAAACTCACCATTGTCGTCTTTTTCGTATTCAGTGATACGCACTTTAACGCGCGCATGCAGAGAGGCCAGGCCGGCGCGATAAATACGCTCAGCTTCTTTCGGGCCAGTCAGCACCATGCCTTCGCCTTTGGCGTTAACACTGTCACGGGTCATGTAGTACAGACCCAGTACAACGTCCTGAGACGGAACGATGATTGGTTCGCCGTTCGCCGGGGACAGGATGTTGTTGGTAGACATCATCAGCGCACGCGCTTCCAGCTGGGCTTCCAGCGTCAGCGGTACGTGAACAGCCATCTGGTCACCATCGAAGTCGGCGTTGTATGCCGCACAAACCAGCGGGTGCAGCTGGATGGCTTTACCTTCGATCAGAACCGGTTCGAATGCCTGAATACCCAGACGGTGCAGGGTTGGCGCACGGTTCAGCAGGACCGGGTGTTCGCGGATAACTTCGTCCAGGATATCCCAAACGACAGCTTCTTCGCGCTCAACCATCTTCTTAGCGGCTTTGATGGTGGTGGCCAGGCCACGCAGTTCCAGCTTGCCGTAGATGAACGGTTTGAACAGCTCCAGCGCCATTTTCTTCGGCAGACCGCACTGATGCAGACGCAGGTATGGACCTACGGTGATAACAGAACGACCGGAGTAGTCAACGCGTTTACCGAGCAGGTTCTGGCGGAAACGACCCTGTTTACCTTTGATCATATCGGCCAAAGATTTCAGAGGACGTTTGTTAGAACCGGTGATCGCACGACCGCGACGACCGTTATCCAGCAGGGCGTCAACCGCTTCCTGCAGCATACGTTTTTCGTTGCGTACGATGATATCCGGCGCAGCCAGATCCAGCAGACGTTTCAGACGGTTGTTACGGTTGATCACGCGACGATACAGATCGTTGAGGTCAGACGTCGCGAAACGACCACCGTCCAGCGGAACCAGCGGACGCAGATCTGGCGGCAGTACCGGCAGAACGGTCAGGATCATCCACTCCGGCTTGTTGCCAGACTGAACGAAAGCTTCCAGCAGCTTAATGCGCTTGGTCAGTTTTTTACGCTTGGTTTCGGAGTTGGTTTCGTTCAGCTCTTCACGCAGCTGCTCGCATTCCTGCTCCAGATCCATATTGCGCAGCAGCGCCTGGATCGCTTCCGCGCCCATTTTCGCGTCGAATTCGTCACCGAACTCTTCCAGCGCGTCCAGGTACTGTTCTTCCGTCAGAATCTGGTTGCGTTCGAGGTTGGTCATGCCACCTTCGATAACCACATAGGATTCAAAGTACAGTACACGTTCGATATCGCGCAGCGGCATATCCAGCAGCAGACCGATACGGGACGGCAGGGATTTCAGGAACCAGATGTGCGCAGTCGGACATGCCAGCTCGATGTGGCCCATGCGCTCACGACGCACTTTAGTCTGGGTCACTTCAACGCCGCACTTCTCACAGATCACACCGCGGTGTTTCAGGCGCTTGTACTTACCGCACAGGCACTCATAATCTTTTACCGGCCCAAAGATACGGGCGCAGAAAAGGCCGTCACGCTCAGGCTTGAACGTACGGTAGTTAATGGTTTCCGGCTTTTTAACTTCACCGAAAGACCATGAACGGATCATGTCTGGCGAAGCCAGAGCAATTTTGATCGCATCAAACTCTTCGGTTTTAGTTTGCGCTTTCAGAAACTTTAATAAGTCTTTCACGGATTTGCTCCCGTCGGAGTTAGCACATTCCGCTGCCGGGCGTTAACCCGGCAGCAGTGACCTGTTTGAGCGAGAATTACTCGTCTTCCAGTTCGATGTTGATGCCCAGCGAGCGAATTTCTTTCAACAGTACGTTGAAGGATTCCGGCATGCCCGGTTCCATCTGGTGATTGCCGTCCACGATGTTTTTATACATCTTGGTACGACCGTTCACGTCATCAGACTTAACGGTGAGCATTTCCTGCAGGGTGTAGGCCGCGCCGTATGCTTCCAGCGCCCACACTTCCATCTCACCGAAGCGCTGACCACCGAACTGTGCCTTACCACCCAGCGGCTGCTGAGTAACCAGGCTGTAAGAACCGGTGGAACGAGCGTGCATTTTGTCGTCGACCAGGTGGTTCAGTTTCAGCATGTACATGTAACCCACGGTTACCGGACGTTCGAACTGTTCACCGGTGCGGCCATCAAACAGGGTGATCTGACCGGAAGTCGGCAGGTCGCCCAGCTGCAGCAGCTCTTTGATTTCAGCTTCTTTCGCACCGTCGAATACCGGCGTTGCGATCGGCATGCCTTTACGCAGGTTTTCAGCCAGACGCAGAACTTCTTCATCGCTGAAGGTATTCAGGTCAACTTTCTGGCGAACGTCAGCGCCCAGATCGTAAGCACGCTGGATGAATTCGCGCAGTTTCGCGACTTCCTGCTGCTGTTTCAGCATGGCGTTGATCTTATCGCCGATGCCTTTTGCAGCCATACCCAGGTGAGTTTCAAGGATCTGACCGATGTTCATACGAGACGGTACGCCCAGCGGGTTCAGTACGATATCTACCGGCGTACCGTTAGCATCGTGCGGCATATCTTCGATCGGGTTGATCTTAGAGATAACACCCTTGTTACCGTGACGACCTGCCATCTTATCACCAGGCTGGATACGGCGTTTAACGGCCAGATATACCTTAACAATCTTCAGCACGCCCGGTGCCAGATCGTCGCCTTGGGTGATTTTACGGCGTTTCGCTTCGAGTTTTTTCTCGAACTCGTGTTTCAGTTCGTCATACTGCTCAGCCAGCTGTTCCAGCTGATTTTGTTTCTCTTCGTCGGTCAGGCCCAGTTCCAGCCAGCGATCGCGAGGCAGCTTGTCGAGCTTCTCAGCTTCAACGCCACCGGAGACCAGCACCGCGTAGATACGACTGAACAGACCGGCTTCGAGGATCTGCAGTTCTTCAGACAGGTCTTTTTTGGCCTGCTTCAGCTGCATCTCTTCGATTTCCAGAGCACGTTTGTCTTTTTCTACGCCGTCACGGGTAAAGACCTGAACGTCGATAACGGTACCAGAGACACCGTTCGGTACGCGCAGAGAAGAGTCTTTAACGTCAGACGCTTTCTCACCGAAGATCGCGCGCAGCAGTTTCTCTTCCGGCGTCAGCTGGGTTTCACCTTTCGGCGTTACCTTACCAACCAGAATGTCGCCGCCGGTCACTTCCGCACCGATATAAACGATACCGGATTCATCCAGTTTGGAGAGCGCAGCTTCACCCACGTTCGGGATGTCAGCAGTGATCTCTTCCGGCCCCAGCTTGGTGTCACGGGACACGCACGCCAGTTCCTGAATGTGGATAGTGGTGAAACGGTCTTCCTGGACAACACGCTCGGAAACGAGGATGGAGTCTTCGAAGTTGTAACCGTTCCACGGCATGAACGCTACACGCATGTTCTGACCCAGCGCCAGCTCACCGAGGTCGGTGGACGGGCCGTCTGCCAGCACGTCGCCGCGCTCAATAGGTTCGCCCAGGGACACGCAAGGCATCTGGTTGATGCAGGTGTTCTGGTTAGAACGGGTGTACTTGGTCAGGTTATAGATGTCGATACCTGCTTCGCCCGGGTACATCTCGTCTTCGTTAACTTTGATAACGATACGGGAAGCATCCACGTACTGAACGGTACCGCCACGTTTAGCCACGGCAGTAACACCGGAGTCAACGGCAACAGCACGTTCCATACCGGTACCAACCAGCGGCTTATCAGCGCGCAGAGTCGGAACCGCCTGACGTTGCATGTTCGCACCCATCAATGCACGGTTGGCGTCATCGTGTTCCAGGAACGGGATCAGGGACGCACCGACGGATACCACCTGCTGGGTGGATACGTCCATGTAGTCAACCTGGTCGCGGCTGAACAAGCTGGATTCGCCTTTGCTACGGCAGGTAACCAGATCTTCTACGAAGTGGCCGTTTTCATCCAGGTTGGAGTTCGCCTGAGCGATAACGTAGTTGCCTTCTTCGATAGCAGACAGGTAGTGAATTTCGTCAGTAACCACACCGTCGGTCACTTTACGATACGGCGTCTCAAGGAAGCCATATTCGTTGGTCTGCGCGTACACGGACAGGGAGTTAATCAGACCGATGTTCGGACCTTCAGGCGTTTCGATCGGACATACGCGACCGTAGTGGGTCGGGTGTACGTCTCGAACTTCGAAGCCTGCGCGCTCACGGGTCAGACCGCCTGGGCCGAGTGCGGAGATACGACGTTTGTGCGTAATCTCAGACAGCGGGTTGTTCTGGTCCATAAACTGAGACAGCTGGCTGGAACCAAAGAACTCTTTCACTGCTGCGGAAATCGGCTTGGCGTTGATCATATCCTGAGGCATCAGGGTATCCAGATCGCCAAGAGACAGACGCTCTTTCACCGCACGCTCTACACGTACCAGGCCAACGCGGAACTGGTTTTCCGCCATTTCGCCAACGGAACGGATACGACGGTTGCCGAGGTGGTCGATATCGTCCACTTCGCCTTTACCGTTACGGATATCGATGAGCTTCTTCATCACTTCGATGATGTCGTCTTTGCTCAGGATACCGGAACCTTCAATTTCGTCGCGCAGCAGAGAACGGTTGAACTTCATACGACCAACCGCGGACAGATCGTAGCGGTCTTCTGAGAAGAACAGGTTCTCAAACAGACTTTCAGCGGCTTCACGAGTCGGCGGCTCGCCAGGGCGCATCATGCGGTAGATTTCTACCAGCGCGCTCAGACGATCGTTAGTCGGGTCGACGCGTACCGTTTCAGAGATGTACGGGCCGTGGTCCAGATCGTTGGTGAACAGCGTTTCGATACGCTTGTGGCCAGACTGGCTCAGCTTAGCCAGCAGATCCAGGCTCAACTCCATGTTCGCCGGGCAGATCAGTTCGCCAGTCGCTTCATCGATATAGTCTTTAGCCGCCACTTTGCCCGCGATATATTCAACCGGCACTTCGATATGCTTGATATCGTCTTTTTCCAGCTGACGGATATGACGAGCCGTGATGCGACGGCCTTTCTCAACGTACACTTTGCCGTTGGCTTCGATATCGAAGGAGGCAGTTTCACCGCGCAGACGCTCCGGAATCAGCTCCATCTGCAGCTTGTTGTCGCGAATTTCAAAGACCACTTTTTCGAAGAACAGGTCAAGGATCTGCTCAGTGGTGTAATTCAGCGCGCGCAGGATGATGGTAGCCGGCAGCTTACGACGACGGTCGATACGAACGAACAGGTTGTCTTTCGGGTCGAATTCGAAGTCCAGCCAGGAACCGCGGTAAGGGATGATACGTGCGTTATACAGAACCTTACCGGAGGAGTGGGTCTTACCTTTGTCACTGTCAAAGAAGACGCCCGGGCTACGGTGCAGCTGAGAAACGATAACACGCTCGGTACCGTTGATAACAAAGGTACCGTTGTCGGTCATGAGCGGAATTTCGCCCATGTAGACTTCTTGTTCTTTAATGTCTTTGACGGTGCCTTCTGGCGCTTCGCGCTCGTAGATCACCAGACGCAGTTTTACGCGCAGCGGTGCAGAATAAGTCACGCCACGGATCTGACATTCTTTAACGTCAAAAACCGGTTCGCCCAGACGGTAGCTGACGTATTGCAGCTCGGAATTACCGCTGTAGCTCTGAATCGGGAATACGGAACGGAAAGCAGCTTCCAGACCATACTGCCCTTCAGGATCTTGCTCGATAAACTTCTGGAACGAGTCAAGCTGGATAGAAAGGAGATATGGCACATCCAGAACTTGTGGACGTTTACCAAAATCCTTACGAATACGTTTTTTCTCGGTATAGGAGTAAACCATAGGGTTCCTCAGCTCGCTGACAAGTCGACCCATCTGCCCGCAGAGGGCAGTTTTTTATGCAACACTATTTTGTTGACCGGAAAATGGAACACTTTCCGCAATGCCTGTTGCTATCACGCTTAAACCATTTCATTGCGATTTACACAGCCCAGGAACCCTAACCTGTCGCAGTATATTAAGTCGTCGATAGAAACAAGCATTGAGAGGCAAACCAGTAGTCAAACAGCGTGAAACGCTACTGGCGCCTTACAGCGCAAAAAGGCTGGTGACCAAAAAGTCACCAGCCTCAGCCTGATTTCTCAGGCTGCAACCGGAAGGGTTGGCTTATTTAACTTCAACTTCAGCGCCAGCTTCTTCCAGAGATTTTTTCAGAGCTTCAGCGTCGTCTTTGCTGATGCCTTCTTTCAGTGCAGCCGGAGCAGATTCTACCAGGTCTTTAGCTTCTTTCAGACCCAGGCCAGTTGCGCCACGTACTGCTTTGATAACAGCAACTTTGTTAGCGCCAGCAGCTTTCAGAATTACGTCGAATTCAGTTTTTTCTTCAGCAGCTTCAACCGGGCCAGCAGCTACAGCTACAGCAGCAGCAGCGGAAACACCGAATTTTTCTTCCATTGCAGAGATCAGCTCAACAACGTCCATTACGGACATAGCGGATACTGCTTCAATGATTTGATCTTTAGTGATAGACATTTAAATTGTTCCTGAATATCAGAATAAGTTTATACGTAAGCGAATGCTTTACAAAGATAACTGCGATTAAGCAGCTTCTTTCGCATCGCGTACAGCAGCCAGAGTACGAACCAGTTTGCCAGCCGAAGCTTCTTTCATGGTTGCCATCAGGCGTGCAATTGCTTCTTCGTAGGTCGGCAGAGTTGCCAGGCGGTCGATCTGCGACGCCGGGATCAGCTCACCTTCAAAGGCAGCGGCTTTGACCTCAAATTTTGCATTCGCTTTCGCGAACTCTTTGAACAGACGAGCAGCAGCGCCCGGGTGTTCCATAGAGTATGCAATCAGGGTCGGACCAACAAACGTGTCTTTCAGGCACTCGAACTGAGTACCTTCAACGACGCGGCGCAGCAGGGTGTTACGAACAACACGCATGTATACGCCAGCTTCACGACCTGCTTTACGCAGTTCAGTCATTTTATCTACAGTTACGCCACGGGAATCCGCAACTACTGCAGACAGCGCGCCTTTGGCTACTTCGCTGACTTCAGCAACAATCGCTTGTTTGTCTTGAAGATTTAAAGCCATTAGCTTTGCTCCTGGATGTTTGCCAGAGCCTATGCTCTGGAACTCACTTCACTCAATTCAACGAAAAGAGCGTCTAAATACGGTGAGCAGAAACAAGCCAGAATATCCAAAAATAATCTTAGCGTTCTGTCACCGTCTACGCAGGGGATTAAGTTTCTTGCGAAACACCTGCGGTCTTCGACGGAGGCCTGGATAGGCCAGGCTCCAACGAACAAATTCTTCCTATGACTTCGTCCTTCGAACCGCAGCGGCGTTAGCTGCTCTCGTTCACACCGGTCATGTAGTTAACTACACTCCCGGTGATTCACTCGATTGCTGCCTTGCTGCAATTCAAATGACTCGCATAGCGTCTGTCTTATTGACAGAATCGTGGGGGTAAGATTGTAGACAAAATCACCGCCCACGTAAAGGCATTAGTTTGCAGAAGCGTTCAGGCCAGCCTGATCTACTGCAACACCTGCACCCATAGTGGTGGAGATGCTAACTTTCTTGATGTACACGCCTTTCGCCTGAGTCGGTTTTGCTTTTTTCAGCGCAACCAGCAGAGCTTCCAGGTTTTCTTTCAGTTTGTCAGCGTCAAAGTCCACTTTACCGATGGTGGTGTGGATGATGCCGTTTTTGTCGTTACGGTAACGAACCTGGCCTGCTTTCGCGTTTTTAACCGCTTCAGCAACGTTCGGAGTTACGGTACCTACTTTCGGGTTCGGCATCAGGCCACGCGGACCCAGAACCTGGCCCAGCTGGCCAACAACGCGCATTGCATCCGGGGAAGCAATAACAACGTCAAAGTTCATTTCGCCTTTTTTGATCTGCTCAGCCAGATCTTCCATACCTACCAGCTCAGCGCCTGCAGCTTTAGCAGCTTCAGCGTTTGCGCCCTGGGTAAATACGGCTACGCGAACGGAACGGCCAGTACCGTGCGGCAGTACAGTTGCGCCACGGACGTTCTGGTCAGATTTACGAGCGTCGATGCCGAGGTTAACGGCAACGTCTACGCTTTCGGTAAATTTAGCGGTGGCCAGCTCTTTCAGCAGAGCAATGGCTTCGTTGATGTCGTACTGTTTAGTTGCATCAACTTTCTCACGGATCACGCGCATGCGCTTGGTCAGTTTAGCCATTTCTTAGTCCTCCACTACCAGGCCCATGGAACGTGCAGTACCTTCGATGGAGCGAGTCATCGCTTCAATGTCGGCACCAGTCATGTCGGCAGCTTTGGTCTGCGCGATTTCCTGCAGCTGAGCGCGGGAGATTTTACCCACTTTATCTTTGTTCGGCTTACCGGAACCAGACTTGATGCCTGCAGCTTTCTTCAGCAGAACAGCAGCCGGCGGAGTCTTGGTAACAAAGGTAAAGGAACGGTCAGCGTAAACGGTGATAACAACCGGGATCGGCAGACCTTTCTCCAGGGAATCAGTTTTGGCGTTGAACGCTTTGCAGAATTCCATGATGTTCACGCCCTGCTGACCCAGTGCTGGGCCGACCGGCGGGCTCGGGTTCGCCATACCAGCTGCAACCTGCAGCTTGACGTAGGCTTGGACTTTCTTAGCCATTCTTAAATCCTCAAAATGGGTATTAACGCTTCAGAGAAGCTCCCCGTGATTAAACATCGTTTTACGGGCCGGGCCCATAAAAACAAAAGGCGCGAAATTGTATGCCAATTTCGCGCCCTATGCAACGATTAAATCGCTGCTTTTTTGATCGCCGGCTTACGCCTTCTCAACCTGGCTGAAGTCCAGTTCTACCGGGGTCGCACGACCGAAGATAGAAACGGAAACTTTCAGGCGGGACTTCTCATAGTCCACTTCTTCCACCACGCCGTTAAAGTCAGCGAACGGACCGTCGTTAACGCGAACCATTTCACCCGGTTCAAACAGCGTTTTCGGACGCGGCTTATCGCCAACCTGCTGCAGACGATTCATGATGGCGTCGACTTCTTTGTCGCTGATCGGCGCCGGACGGTCAGAGGTGCCGCCGATGAAGCCCATCACGCGCGGTACGCTGCGCACCAGGTGCCAGCTTGCGTCGTTCATGACCATCTGAACCAGGACATAGCCCGGGAAGAATTTACGTTCGCTTTTGCGACGCTGGCCACCACGGATCTCAACCACTTCTTCGGTCGGGACCATGACTTCGCCAAATAACTCTTCCATGTTGTGTAATTTGATATGTTCACGCAGCGACGTGGCTACGCGACCTTCAAAACCGGAAAACGCCTGAACGACGTACCAGCGCTTTTTAGGAGCTTCAGACATCTCAGAACCTCAGGCCAGTGATAAAGGAGACCAGGCGAACCAGAATACCATCCAGTCCCCACAGGATCAGTGACATTACTGCAGTCACGGCAGCAACAATCAGCGTAGTATGCAGCGTTTCCTGGCGAGTCGGCCAAATCACTTTACGAACTTCGGTTCTCGCTTCGCGAGCAAAAGCAACGGTCGCCTTACCTTTCGTCGTCAACAGCGCGACGCCACCGGCAGCAGCAATAAGAATAACCACGGCCAGCGCACGCACCGCCAGCATAATGTCACGATAAAGGAAGTTGCCCACGATCGCCACGATCAGCAGCACGGCAACGATAATCCACTTCATCGCTTCCAGGCCGCGCCCGCTCCCTTGAGCTTCGGTATTCGCACTCATAAACCAACCTGTCAGAAGTATTCTACAAACAATTTCACCCCGCGGGGGCGAGGCGATCCAAACCGAAATTAAGTTTCGGATTATACACTTAACTATTCAAATTGCTTCAATGTTGACGGTGGTGTCACCCCTGCCCTGCTGTTGCAAAGAAGGAGTTGAATAGCCGTCGCCCTGAGGCTCGAATGGTTTGGTGTATAAACGCCCTCTTCAGAGCCTGTCTCAGCAATGATTATGACAAATAAAATCACTGATGAGCCAGGTTCTGGTGTGAAAGCGTGCAAAAAGGGCATCAAATGATGCCCTTTTATTGCGCATTGCGTCAAATGTTATCAGCGATTAGCCGAGAACTTTAGCAACCACGCCCGCGCCAACGGTACGACCGCCTTCACGGATTGCGAAACGCAGACCGTC
>NZ_KV792571.1:0-4713 GCF_001808265.1 Klebsiella sp. HMSC16A12 | reverse complement strand
AACACTATCAGTAAGTTGGAGTCATTACCAAAGCTTCTTTATGCCGCTTCAGCGGCATAAAGGGGATCAGTTTTTGGCTGATACTATGGCCTGTATGATGTTATCAATGTCGCTATCGTTCAGCATGAAGATGGGCAAGCCATTAGTCTCGCCACTATTATCAGTGCTCATTACGCAAAGACCTTCATACATACCGCGAGTTTTCGTGAAACCCGCGTCTGATGGTGTAGTGAAATTTCCTTTAAAGTGCATACCGGCAGATTCGTAAAACGGAATCAGATCAGGCGAGCAAACCAGGCCAACTTCATTTGGAAGGCTAAGAATTCCGGTCAGCATCTGGCTACCAATTCCATTACCACGATATTGCTCATACACATAAATTTTATGGCAGTACAACGAATAGTTTGCCGATGGATGCCCAAAAATTAAGGAATACCCAAACAAGGTTCCTTCATCAGCGGCCCCCATGATGCGTAAATGTCCGACACGGTAACACTCTTCAAATACGCCAATGATGTAGTTACGAGCGGCCATTACTTCTTCCTCGGTCGCAAACATCATCATCCCCATCAGAGTGGGAGTACCGATCAGATCCTGAAGAATCCCATTGGCTTCATTTTCAAAGATTAAGGGTAAGTGTCGTTCTATCTCATTTGCTGCGGTATCTGTCATACAAAGAGCCCTTCGTTATTTTTTAAAGCCTGATATTAGCAGAGAAACGGATAGAGATATGAGGTGAATAACTGATATTTATCCTGCTAGGATAAGGGGTTTTGTTGTGGCTCGATTGTCCGATTAGAAAAAATAAACGTAAAATGGCATATCGCGCGGGAGTACACCCCATTGCTATATGTAAGCCTGTTCAAAAAGCAGACGTACCGTACAATAATTCTCTATATCCAAACTGATCCCTAAAGGCGCCAGCTGAAGTTGAATGGGATACTGCGGGAAAATGGCGCCGTCGCCCGGCGCAGCCGGCAACGGTTTGATAGGTTCTGCCAATCCCCCTCCCCACCCTGATAAGCCATACCCGGTTAAAACGTCTCAGGAGCGTCTGTACGCGGTCGGAGTGGACCCGACAAGGCGACAGCCGCAGTCGGGGCGTATCTCCGCGTTAGCGGGCCGGAGGGCCGCTTACGAGCGTGTACTAAACAACTGACCACAGCTCCACCCACAGCGATGAAGAAGAATAGTTACAACACCCATCATTAAAAGCGACACTACTCCCGGCCTTCGGCCGGGGGCGGCGGCGCTTTTCAGTGGTGGGGAGGGGCACCTGGCTGGCAAACCGGCGCCGGTTTTATGATGGATTTCCTTTTGAATGCTGTAACTAATTTAATTCTCCGGCCGGGGCCCGTCGCGAAGCGATGGGAGCTCTCACTGGTGTTACCGAACCGGCGCGACCGTCAGGTCGCTGCAAGGGCGGCCATTCTCAGGAGCCTGTCCACAGGGCAGGCGATGAACAGGTTATGTGTTTACAGGATTTATTAAAGGATCTTTAAAAGAGGTACAGAGCTGGTGTTTAAAAGGAACCACGCGCCTTGAAAGTCCGACGGCATGTGCTTTGTGCGTATCACGGTTGTAGCCTAATGAAATACTCCCTTGCAGTTATATGTGGATAACAGAAATCGGCCGTCAGAAGTGACGCCGGCGATAACATTTAAGGCCACGTTGACGCCAGGAAGACCGGAATTATGGTGAGGAATGCAGGCCTGAAGATAAGATAATACGTAGTAGCCGGGCAACAGGCGAGCGAAAGCCTCCGGCGCCGGCCGGATTTTTTAAGGAAGGTAATGTTATATGGGCACAGTGGCCAGTCGCGTGTAGTTGTTCCCGCGCGACAGCAGCATGCGCTCCTGCACACGGCGCTCAACCTCACGCTTCAGCGCTTCTTTATCGCCCCTGAAGCGGCCGGTGGCGTATTCGCGGGTCAGTTGCTGACGCACGCGCGTCTCGATGTCATGACGCTGCCGTGATGCATCCCGCCGTGCAGTATCCCGCTTCCGCCCGTGAGATTTACGCTCAGCCTGATAGCTGCGAAAACGCTCACGCACGAACCGCCACGCTTTTGCGATCAGCTCGTCCATCTCCAGCGGTTTCAGTTTCTGCTTTTTGCGCTGCAGGTTTTCCCACTCCACACGGCTGCGGCGCGCGGCCACCACAGCCACCTCAGAAACGTCAAGCGCGGAAAACAGAGCCGGGGTGAAGGTGATATCGGTCGGGATGTTACAGCCGATCTGCGGGTCATATTCCGTCTGATAGGTGATGAGCCCCAGCTCCGCCAGAAACTTCAGCGCCCGGGTGGCACGGCTGACTGACAGGTTGCCGCTCCTGGACTCGGTGGCCAGTCCACACTCGATGGCCATATTGGTAATCGAGCGCTGCACGCGATTGGCCAGTGGATCATAGTGAAAACACATTGCCTGCAGTAGCGCGTCAATTGCACGCCGGCGCAACAGTGGTGGCATCCTGTGCCGCTTACCCAGCGAACGCAAAAACGCCACATGAATGGAAAAATCAAAACGGGACGTGAAGCCTTCGGCTTTCGCCATCAGCTTACGGCAGAACGGCAGGGTCTTTTTCCCTTCTCGCGGCGTGAAAACCGGGTTCGGGTTTTTAACTTGTGAATAGTGGTTTTGAAGGATATCAGTCACCGCTTCCTGCGCTTATGTTGCACGGAAGGAGCGAATGACACAGAAACTGATCTTGAAGTTTTCTGAGCATGTACATATACTCCCTGCATAGAGCAACACGTTCTATGCAGTTTATGAAGGCCCCGTTAATCTTTTCGTTCCGCCAAGATTGAAGAAGATTATCGGGGTTTTTGCTTTTCTGGTCCCGGGTAGATACCTCATCAGAACCAGTTCCCTGCCACCTTACGGCGTGGCACACCCAAAATTATTCAGACCATCAACAATCTAGCACTCAATATAAACATGATCAAGAATGTGAAGTCTTTACATCTAAAAGACCGCGTTCTGTAAGCTCTCGCTCAAGGAGCCTCTCGATAAACTGGGCTTGTGTCAGACCTTCTTCTTCACAAACCGCTATCATCACGTCCTTTAGTGGGTTTTTAACAAAAACCTTAACTTCTTTATGCGTTTCGCGTTTCCGCGCAATCGCGGCAAGCTGTCTCTCACTGGCAGACATTGGCTTACCTTTCCGGTATGCACGTTTTGCATTCGCAGAGGAAGTTGTTTTATCTGCTGGACGTGACATTTATCGCTCTCCTGACACCTCAGAAATGTCTTCGGAACGGAGGATACTACAGAACTCTCAGATCCTGCAAATCAATAACTTACTTTCAATTTGCAAGAGATCCTTTCTAAGATTGTCATTTGTATTGGCGTACAAATTTCAACTAAATGAGATGCCCATGTCCTCTTGTAAGAGAGATGGAGAGTAGCCCCATCCTGAACTAAAAATGAGTACCTTCAGGGGCAAGACTTAAGAGGTAAGATACGAGCGACGGGTGGTTCAGGCGCTTTAGCATGGACGTAAGTGAACCGTATTGATGCTCGTTTTATGGCTGAGGTGCGTTAATAAGCCCGTTTCCAGTCCGTTCCCTGCGACCAGCGGGTCGACCAGTGCTGCAGATAGCGTTGAGCAACGACTGGAACATCCCACACGACTAGCACGTTCTCTGAATTGACCCGATCGGCGGAGCGGGTGTAGTTAAAAGACCCGACTTCAATATTGCGGCCATCAGCAATGATGACTTTGTCATGCATAATTTTGTACTGCGACACTGTGCGAACCGGGATGCCGGCATTGACCAGAAGATTCATGGCCGCCAGACTCGCCTGGTTTTGCTTGCCGGTATTGGCTTTCCAGTCCAGAACCACTTTCACATCGACGCCACGCCGCTTTGCCCTGACAAGCGCGCCGGCGACTTCGGGTGAGGTAAAGGAATAGCCCATCAGCCGGATTTCCTGCTGTGCAGAATTAATAGTCTTCAGGACCAGCTGCAGAGCCGTTCCTTCCGGCGAATATCCCGTCTCGATGCTGTCGGCATACACAACCGGAAAAGGTGCAAACAAAGACAGGCTGATAAGCCCGGACAGACAACATCTGCGGAGCGTACGGTTCATTTTTTTCACAGTATTTCCTTAACGGGTGTTTAAGAAACGCCGGGAGCGGGGGAAACTGGCTTTTCCCCGTTCCCGGGGTTGGACAACGACGCCATGCGGAGGCGTCAGGATTTTGTGGTATGCCGAAACCAGTAGCAGACGGGTCCGTCGCCGGTATCGTGGACAGAGCCATAAACCATCCATCATGGGGTCAGTTTGGAGACAGGAAAAAATAATGGATATCTAGTAATTATTCTTCAAATCCAGAGTTAAAAATGTGCGGATTCATCACCTGAACCCGCACATTCAATCACGATTTTTTAAAACCTGGCTTACCGTTAGCAGCTCGCCATTCCTTTACGGTTTTAACAATTCCTTTCGCCGAAGAATCTTCGCCTACCTTAGGCTTGAAGATGAGGTTCCAACCAGCAGGATGCTCTGTTAGTTGGGCGAACGAATAAATAGCATCATCGTTCTCTTTGTCAGTTTGAAAATCAGCAGCGATTATTTTACTAACAAAAGCAGTAAATTCTTCTTCCGTAAAATCTGAAATTTTATTACCAGCCATTTTATTTTCCTTTATGTGTCTCAATATGATTTTTAGGTGTTAGCGGGCTTTGTTGAATAAATCAGATTTCGGGTA
>NZ_KV792570.1:0-1109 GCF_001808265.1 Klebsiella sp. HMSC16A12 | reverse complement strand
TCAGCAAAAGTTCGATTTATTCAACAAAGCCACTAAGAGCCTCTTCATTCCCTGGCTTTACTACTTCGTCTGACATGGAAGCTTCCTTACAAATGAAATTAATCATAACTAAATCACCATCAGGTGATTTAGTTATATCTTTCGGTTATAGGAACCACTCAGGTTTTACACCGAAGCGCGCGGAAAGAGCTTTTATGTGAGTGATGGTCAAAGAGCGCTGCCCTGACAGGATTTGGCTGACCAATGATTTAGATCCGATCTCATCCTTAAGGTCTGAATAAGACAGCTTGTGCTGGTCAATCAGGGTTCGCAGAAGTGCAACGCCGACTGGTATTTCAGCAATAGCTTTGTTGAACTCAGCGAAACGAGGGCTGTTATCTTCATAGTCGGCAATCTTACTCGCCAGGAAGTCAATAAGTGGGTTCTCGTCGTCGTTCTCGATCAGATAATCCACCAGCTCCATCGCTTCGCGGTAATCGCTCTCGGAAGAACTGCCCCCTAGGAAGGGGACGGCAGCTACGAGTTGTTTGGTTGCTTCAATGGCTTTTGCAGTGTCGGTAATCATTCTTTGTTCTCCCTGTAATAGCGGGTCAACTTGTCGTAATCAGCGTGGGTTGCGATGTGCTTCACGTAGAAGCGCTTATTTACGAAATTGATATAGGCGATAACCCTCAAGTTGTTGCCCCCTACATCCAAAACCCACCACTTATTCCTGTACTTAAAATTATCCAGGCTCGGTATCAGAGTTAGCATCTCAGCTGGAGAAGAGAAGTCCGTCTCGCGCACTAAGCGGTACAACGCCCGAATGGCTAACGAATCGTTGGGATATCGCTTTGCCGCTTCCTCAAAAGGCTCTTTTGAAATTACGTGCATCTTGCGGTCGTTCCATCCGTTTACATTATGTGAACATTATAGCATCGCTCTTTGCCGTTTACAATATGTGAACGTTACCTTTGCATTTCACAACCTCGCCAAAATCCCCACTTAACCTGAATAGAGTGGACCTTAAGGGCATATGGGCCGTTTTGATGCGTGGCTAACCGACGAGTTAAGCCAAAAGCAGGAGGTGACCTGCTCCCCGTTGCTTTCCGGGCTACGTACCGCCGTAT
>NZ_KV792569.1:0-29723 GCF_001808265.1 Klebsiella sp. HMSC16A12 | reverse complement strand
TTCACAAAGGAATGCCTGACGGTCACTGTTGCCTTTGGGATTTCAGGCGTGCAGGTCACGCGTATTCTGGACAGCATTGCGCTGTTTCGCGGCTATCCGGCGACGATAAGAACGGATCAGGGCCCGGAATTTACCTGCCGCGCACTCGATCAATGGGCCTTTGAGCATGGCGTGGAGCTGCGACTTATCCAGCCCGGCAAGCCGACACAGAACGGATTTATTGAGAGTTTTAACGGACGCTTTCGCGATGAATGCCTGAATGAACACTGGTTCAGTGACGTCAGTCATGCCAGGAAAACCATCAGTGAATGGCGTCAGGATTATAATGAGTACCGCCCGCACTCCGCGCTGAATTATCAGGCGCCGTCTGAATTTGCGGCGGCCTGGAGAAAGGGTAATTCTGATAGTGAAGGATCCGACATTACTAAGTGAGCGTTGTATCTAATCCTGGGGGCAGGTCACCAGGTAAGCGTTAAGTCACTGCGCCTTTGATCCCGCTCCCTGAGTAGTTAGGTTATCTTGGCCCCCTCCTCCGCAAACCAGATCAGTGGATAAGAGCAAATTGCCCGAGGGGCATTGGGCATTGGGCAGCAAGGTTTTATAGCTGGCTAGCATCAATCTAACGATATAGAAACATCAGCCAATATGATGACTGTCTATGTTAGAGACATCATTTCTTGCTGTTACATAAGTATTATTGCATGATTATCATCAATTTGATTACAACCATGGCACTTTATGGATTACCGTATTCAATTTTCATTTTCCCATATAGTGATGATTCATGCCTAGTTCCCCTTCTAAGCGGCTTGAGGACTTGAGTCTGGTCCAGCGCGAGCGGCTGGCCTACATCGATTTTCGGCTCTACTTCTTCGGTGAGATCGGTCGCCCAGATCTGATTGAGCGCTTCGGCGTGGCTCCAGCAGGGGCGACACGCGATTTGGCTTTGTACCGGGAAATCGTGCCGCATAACATCACCTTCGATGGTAGCAACAAGATCTATCGCATCGGGCAGGCGTTTTCCCCGTTGTTCAAGCACGCATCGCAGCGCATTCTGTCGGCGCTGGCTCTAGGCTTTGGCGATGGCGTGAACGGCTCAATGCAGGCGCTGCTACCATGTGAATCCCCCGCAGCCCTGTGCATCCCCAAGATGGATGTGTTAGCAGCGATTTGCCGAGCCATCCACGCCAAGCGACCTGTCGCCATCCGCTACCACTCGATGAGCGGCGGCGAGTCCGAGCGGGTAATTGTGCCCTTTGCCTTGGTTGATACCGGCCTACGCTGGCACGTCCGGGCCTTTGATCGCAAGAGTAGAGAGTTTCGGGATTTCGTCGTTACCCGCATCGAAGCACCAACATTGCTCGACGAAGAGCCACAGGACAACGAACGACAGGATAACGACATCCAGTGGACGCGCATCGTCGAGCTGGATTTCGTGCCGCACCCGAGCGTTGAGCGGCCCGATATTATCAAGATGGACTACGGGATGACAGACGGTTCGATCAGAATGCGCGTTCGCGCTGCGGTGGTGGGCTATATGTTGCAGCGCTGGCGGGTAGACTGCTCACCCGATCATTGCCTTCGCGGACCGGAGTACCGGTTATGGCTCAAAGATCATCTCGCAATTTACGGCGTAAAAAATGCCTTACTGGCACCAGGCTATAGCGCCACTAAGAAGGCTGACTATTAATGGAACTGATCGACAATATCAACCGTCTGCTCGGAGACGACCTAAAGCAGACGCTCAAACCTGGTGCTCGCCTGAAGATCGCCGCCTCCTGCTTTTCGATGTACGCGTTCGAAGCGCTCAAAGCAGAGCTGGAAAAAATCGACGAGCTGCAATTCATCTTTACCTCGCCGACGTTTACCGCTAACGAGGTTACCGACAAGATTCGCAAGGAACGCAGAGAATTCCACATACCGAAGGCTGACCGCGAACGGAGCTTGTACGGGAGTGAGTTCGAAATTCATCTGCGTAACAAACTGACCCAGCGCGCAATTGCAAAAGAGTGCGCGGACTGGATGAGGCGCAAGGCAACATTCAAGTCCAATCGCAGCAAGGCACCGATGCAGCAGTTTACTTGCATTCAGGCTGCTGCCGCAGATACTGCCTACATGCCACTGCACGGCTTTACCGCCGTCGATCTCGGCTACCAGCAGGGCAACGCTGTATCCAACTTTGTCAACAAGATGGACGAGCCGACGTTTACGGCGACCTACCTCAGTCTGTTTAACCAGATCTGGCAAGACCCCGAGAAGCTGGAGGATGTAACGGCGCAGATCTGCGACCACATTGCGTCCGTCTACCAGGAAAACTCGCCCGAGAGTATCTACTTCCTGATGCTCTACAATATCTTCAATGAGTTTCTGGACGACATCAACGAGGATGTCCTGCCGAACGACCGCACGGGCTATCAAGATACGCTCATCTGGAACAAACTCTTCAATTACCAGAAAGATGCTGCCACCGGGATCATCAACAAACTTGAGAACTACAGCGGCTGCATCTTGGCCGACAGCGTAGGCTTGGGCAAGACTTTCACCGCGCTGGCCGTGATTAAGTATTACGAACTGCGCAACAAGTCAGTTCTGGTGTTATGCCCCAAGAAGCTGGCGGACAACTGGCTGAACTACAGCCGTAACCTCAAGACCAACATATTTGCTCGCGACCGGTTCAACTACGACGTGCTTTGTCATACCGACCTCAGCCGTACGAGCGGTGAGTCGTTCGGCACACCGCTGAATCGCATCAACTGGGGCAACTACGACCTCGTCGTCATCGACGAGTCGCACAACTTCCGCAACAATGACGCCTATAAGGACAAGGAGACCCGCTACCAGAAGCTGATGAACAAGGTCATCAAGGAGGGCGTGAAAACCAAGGTGCTGATGCTTTCGGCTACCCCGGTGAACAACCGCTTCAATGACCTGCGCAACCAACTGGCACTGGCCTACGAAGGTGATTCCGAAAACCTCAACAAGAAGCTGCGTACCGGCAAGACGGTAGAGGACATTTTCCGTGGTGCGCAGGCTAGCTTCAATGCATGGGCAAAGCTTCCACCGGAAGAGCGCACAGCGCGAGCCATCCTGGACTCGTTGGACTTCGACTTCTTCGAATTGCTCGACAGCGTCACCATCGCACGCTCGCGCAAGCATATCCAGACTTTCTACGACACCAAGGAAATAGGCCAATTCCCCGAGCGCCGCAAACCCTTGTCGTTCCACTGTCCGCTCACGCAGCGAACAGATGTGATGAGCTTCAACGAGATCTTCGAGCAACTGTCTTTGCTCAAGCTCGCCGTTTATGCCCCGATCAGCTACATCCTGCCCAGTCGACTCAAGAAGTACGAGGAGATGTATGACACTCAGATCGCAGGGAAAGGCAAGCTTAAGCAAGTCGACCGCGAAAAGAGCCTGCAGGCATTGATGACGACCAACCTGCTCAAACGCCTGGAAAGCTCAATTGAGTCCTTCCGCTTGACGCTCCAGTCCCTGCGCGCGAACCACACGAATACGTTAGCCAAGATCAGCACTTTCAATCAGACTGGCGACCTCGGTGGCATTGACAGCAGAATCAATGACCTGACCGACCAGTTAGAAAACCTCGAAGCGGACGATGACTTGCATAACATTGGCGACAGCGAGATTGGCGGCAAGGTCAAAATCAGCCTCGCCGATATGGACTTGCCTTCTTGGGAGCACGAGCTGAAGGTCGATCTGGAAATCATTGATGCCTTGCTGACGTCGATGAACAAGATCACGGCTGCCGATGATGCCAAACTGCAGCATCTCAAGACACTGGTTCTGAAGAAGATCGCAGCACCGCTGAATCCTGGCAACAAGAAGGTGCTGATCTTCACCGCCTTCGCCGACACCGCTGACTATCTGTATGCCAATTTGGCTCCGGAATTGCTGGCCACACAGACCTTGCACAGTGCGAAAGTCACCGGCAAAGGGGCGCCGAAGAGCACGCTCAAGAAGAACTATGACTTCCAGGAGCTGCTCACCCTCTTCTCGCCACACTCGAAGGAGAAAGCGATCGTGCTGCCAAATGAGGCGGCAGAGATAGATTTGTTGATCGGCACCGATTGTATCTCTGAAGGCCAGAACCTGCAGGACTGCGACTACCTCATCAACTACGACATCCACTGGAATCCCGTGCGGATCATCCAGCGCTTCGGCCGTGTGGATCGCATCGGCTCACCCAACAGCAGCATCCAACTGGTTAACTACTGGCCAGACATCTCGCTCGACGAATACATCAACCTGAAGGAACGGGTTGAGAGCCGAATGATGATTGCCGATGTCACAGCCACCGGTGACGACAATGTGCTGAGCGCCCAAGCCAACGATGTGTCTTATCGCAAAGAGCAATTGCGACGTCTGCAAGAGGAAGTGATTGAGCTGGAAGACCTGAAAACCGGAGTGTCAATTACTGA
Organism: Klebsiella sp. HMSC16A12; assembly: GCF_001808265.1. Taxonomy (NCBI): domain Bacteria; kingdom Pseudomonadati; phylum Pseudomonadota; class Gammaproteobacteria; order Enterobacterales; family Enterobacteriaceae; genus Klebsiella; species Klebsiella sp. HMSC16A12. Next base: position 25,284 of record NZ_KV792569.1, on the reverse strand, counting down.
TCTAGGGCTCAATGACTTCCGAATGGACTTGCTCAACTATGTGAAGGTCAATGGCGAATTGAGCAACGTGCCAAGCGGGATGCACGCCGTAGTGCCTGCCAAGCCGGAGATGGGCCTACGCCCGGGTGTGATCTTCACGCTACGCAACCGGAATCCAAGCGTCAACGTCAGTCAGCACAATCGCCTGCACCCTTATTACCTCGTCTACATTAATCGCGAGGGGGAAGTCATTCACGATCACACCGAAGTCAAACGTTTGCTGGATCTGGTTCGCACCTGCTCCAAGGGACAAACCCAGCCTATTACAGATGCCTGTCTCCTGTTCAATAAGGAAACGGCCGATGGCCGCAAGATGCAGATGTATTCGGACCTGCTTGGCAAGGCCATCCGCTCAATGATCGAGGTGAAGGAAGAGAAGGATCTGGACAGCCTCTTCTGCAGCGGAAAGACCACCGCGTTGGTCAATACTATCGTCGGACTGGACGACTTCGAACTGATTACCTTCCTCGTGATTCAGGAGGCCGGATGAGTCAGTCTGCGCGATTTGAGTCGAATACCGCGTTCATCAACTATCCGAAGCAGGCTGTCTTTGCTCGTACCCTGCCAAAGAATAAGATCTACGAACACAGCGGCGCCAATACAAGGCTGAAGGACTTGTTCGTCGAGCAGGTGGAGCAGATCGTCTGGCAATACAAGTTGGCTCCAGAAACGATCAACCTGCCCGCCAGGCCGGGAGTACCAGAGCTTCAGATTTTCTCAATCCAGCTCAAGACATCGGAGCTGAATCTGGACGTTTTGCGTTGCATCGATGGCGCGGTGCAGTTTCCCATCATCTTCGAGCTGAGCTTTAATGGCCGAACAAAGGTGATCGCTGCATACAAAAGACCGAATGAGTCAGACGCCAGCCGTTGGGTCATGAGTGACTACTTTACGACAGCCTGGTTGCCGAGTGACTGTGAGCGCGCCGCCATGCCTTTAGCACTCGACCTGGGCGGCTTGTATGAGCAGACGCTTCACCGCCTAATCCCCATGCCTGCGCGCCCACGAGAAAGTCTCGCGGACGTGGTCGCACGTGTCGAACTTGTTGCAGCCAAGCAGCGTGAAGTTGAGAAAGCTGCCAGTAGACTTGCCAAAGAAAAGCAATTCAACCGCAAAGTAGAGATCAACGCGCATTTGCGGCAGCTTAAAAAAGAACTTGAAGAATTGACCGGGAGTGAGAGTGCATGACACAGAGCTTGAATGATGAGTCAAGGATACACATCGAGCAGATCGCTGGTGAAGCGTTGGCGCAACTCGAAAGCATCGCTGAAACCGCTAGGGGCAAGCTGCACGATGGGCGGACATTGGGCTCAGAAGCGTTGGCAAGTATCAATACGATGACGTCTAGCTCGGCTATTCAGAATCTAGGTCAGATTAGCCAAGTGAATAGAGAGAGCTATCAGACCTTGGCATCTGAGCCAGCTATTGCTCGTGTCGTTGCTGAGGACGACACAGGAAATCGACAGACGTTCTATATCTGTCGGGCAATTCCTTTAACAGGATTTATCAATCACACTAGTTATCGAACAGAAAAAGGACGACTTGCATCCCTACCTGTTGGAGCAGAGCTGGAGCTCAAAGATGGCAGTTATTTAACCGTCATTGAGCGAGCACATCTCCGCCCCAATGCGCTTGCCGATGGGTGGGACTCTCGTGACACCGTCGTTGAAGCCGAGCATTTTGGGCCGTTCACCATCGAGTCGCTGCGTGCGCTGCTGACCGAGGTCGCGGGAGAAGAAGTCACCGAAGACATTCTTGCCCAATTGCTGGCCGAGGAGTCAGTCAAGGCCAACATCATCGACGGCGTTCGCCGCAGCGTCATCACCAAGATGGGACTGCGTGATCAGCCTATCCTCGATCAATATCAAGATGAGATTTTCCGTCGCCCTATCGACAATCGTCTTTTGATCCTGGGCCCGCCTGGTACTGGCAAGACGACTACTCTGATCCGCCGCCTCGGCCAAAAACTAGACACCGCCTTCCTAGAAGAAGGCGAACAACGTCTGGTTGAAACAATCGCCTCAGCCCAAGGCATTGCGCATGCCAACAGCTGGTTGATGTTCACGCCCACGGAATTGCTCAAGCAGTACCTCAAGGAGGCATTTGCGCGTGAAGGAGTTCCCGCCTCGGATCTGCGCATCAGAACGTGGCAGGACTATCGACGCGAGCTGGCCCGAAACGTATTCGGCGTCCTCAGAAGGGCTTCCGGTGGCGGTACCTTTGTTCTGAAAGACGGACTGACCAGCATGACCGATGCCGCACTAGAGCACCCCATTCAATGGTTTGACGATTTCGATGAATGGCAGCGCAAGGCCTATGTGCAGGAACTGCGTGAAGCAGCAACCCAGCTCCACGATGCCAAAACGCCCGACGTCTTAAGTCTCGGCGCATGTCTGCAAGACATCTTGTCGCGCGCGGCCGATGGCGCACTGGCGGCGATGTTTGGCTCGCTGTCGGTGGAGATTGCCAAAGTGCAGGCACTCGTCAGCAGCCTGAAGGAAGGCTCGGACGCCAAGATCAAAGCCGCACTCAACCTGCAGCTCAAACGCAACCGAGCTTTTCTGGATGAGTTGGCCCGCATGATCGACAGCCTCCAACAAGGGCAAGCGACTGAAGCGGACGACCAGGACGACCCGGATGCCGATGAAGAAGAAGACACCACAGCATCCCGCACAGGCCGTACCGCGGCGCTCAATGTCTACATGCAAGCGGTACGCGCCCAAGCCCGGGCAGCAGCATCCAAGCGCACAGTCAGCAAAACCTCTCGCAATGGCAAAATCATCGAGTGGTTAGGGGAGCGTGGTCTGACAGAAGCGGATCGCGTTGAGGTGGGTGCAAGTCTTCTGGTGCAGGCCAGTGCACGCCGCTTCGTTAATCCGGTCAAGCGCTACCTCGAGGGCATCCCGAAGCGCTACCGTGCATTCAGGCGCGAACGCCAACCGGTAAACACCTGGTATCGCCACGAAGGCTTTGAGGCGCGCGACATCCATCCACTCGAATTGGACATCGTCTTGCTCGCAATCTTGCGCGGCGCAGGCGACCTGATCAGTCGGCCCAACGTTCAGCGCGACATAGATAGTCCCGCGTGGTCATCGCTCCAGCCCATTCTGGGGCATTACTGCAACCAGATCCTGGTGGATGAAGCCACGGACTTCTCGCCCATCCAGCTGGCGAGCATGGCGGCGCTGACGCATCCGCGACTGCGCTCATTCTTCGCCTGTGGCGACTTCAATCAACGCCTGACCACCTGGGGCGCACGCTCCGTCGACGACTTGAAGTGGGTCTTCGCCGATTTCGATATCAAGGAGATCACTGTCTCCTATCGGCAGAGCAAGCAACTGAACGATTTGGCCCGCGCCATGATCCGCGCTGTCGGTGGCACCGAGCAAAACGCCAGCTTGCCAGCGCATATGGACAGCATGGGCGTTGCGCCAGCCTTGCTGGAGCACGCGACCAACGCAGAAACCATTGTCGGTTGGCTAGCTGATCGCATTCGCGAGATTGAGCGCTTTGTCGGCCAGTTGCCATCCACCGCCATTTTTGTGAACACCGAGGACGACGTTGCTCCGTTGGCCGACGCGCTGAACATCACCCTGGCCGAGCACAACATCCAGGTCATCGCTTGCCGAGAGGGCCAGGCTGTGGGGCAGGAAAGCAACGTGCGCGTATTCGACATCCAGCACATCAAAGGCCTGGAGTTCGAGGCGGTGTTCTTTGTCAGCATTGACCAGCTCGCCACACTGCATCCGGCGCTATTCGACAAATACCTGTACGTCGGCACTACCCGGGCGGCCACCTACTTGGGTGTGACCTGCCAGGGCAGCTTGCCCTCCGCCATCGAAAGTCTGCGCCCGCACTTTTGCCAGGACTGGCAACAAGGCGACTGAACCTACAAATACGAATTCGAATTGTGAGCCGCTATGCCTTTTCTATAAAAAGCATAGCGACCAGAGGAAAAGAACATGGAAAAGCTAAAAATGCATTCACCCAATCTCACGCAGGACAACATCGCCCGCATTCGCGATCTGTTTCCTGGCTGCGTCACCGAAGCCAAGGGCGAGGACGGCAGCGTGAAGTTGGCAGTGGATTTCGACCAGTTGCGGCAAGAGTTGGCCGAGTCGATTGTGGAAGGTCCACAGGAACGCTACCACCTGAACTGGCCGGGCAAGCGTGAAGCCTTGCTTACGGCCAACGCGCCGATTGCCAAAACGCTGCGCCCTTGCCGCGAGGAGAGCGTGGATTTCGATACCACGAAGAACCTATTCATCGAAGGCGATAACCTTGAAGCGTTAAAGCTGATGCAGGAAAACTACCTCGGGAAAGTCAAGCTGATCTACATAGATCCTCCCTACAACACAGGGAAAGACTTCATCTACCACGACAACTTTACGGCATCCAAAGAAGCATTTGAGATAGTTAGTGGCGAGCGTAATGAAGAAGGTGGTCGACTCGTCAGCAACCCGGAAACGCGTGGTCGGTTTCATACTGACTGGCTGAATATGATCTATCCGCGCTTGACGCTGGCCAAGAGGCTGTTAAGCGACGATGGGCTCATTCTGATTAGCATTGATGACGCTGAGCAGGCTTCATTGCGCCGCGTCTGCGATCAGGTATTTGGCGAGCAAAACTTTATTTCCCAACTCGTGTGGGAAAAGGGCCGGAAAAACGACGCAAAGTATTTTTCCGTTGGGCATGAATACATGCTCATCTACGCCAAGGACTTGGTGTTACTCCGAGAGCGCGGTGAGGTCTGGCGGGAAGAAAAACCTGGTGCACGGGAAATTTGGGCTGAATTTCTGCGGCTCCAGAGCATTCATGGCGAAGATTATGTCGCGATGGAAGCAGCAATAAGCAAGTGGTATTCGGACCTGCCCAAAGGTCACCCATCAAAAAAATGGGCGCGTTATAAACGCGTGGATAAGAATGGCCCATGGCGTGACCGTGATATTTCTTGGCCAGGTGGTGATGGCCCGCGTTATGACGTTATTCACCCAGAAACCAAGCAGCCATGTGTGGTGCCGGAAGCCGGATGGAGATATTCATCTCCTGATGAAATGCAACGCCAGATCAAGCTTGGGCTTGTTGAGTTTCGCAAAGATCACTCAGAACCACCATTTCGTAAGGCGCACATTCGCCCCATTCCTGATGAGGCGGTTGAAGATCAAGTTGATGGCGATGATGAAAGCGGCGATGAAGAGGCCGATGCTGAACTTGCAACTCAGGTGCGCGGCTCGTACTTCTACAAGCAGTCCCAGGTGGCTGTGAAATACCTGCGCAAGCTAATGGGAGCAAAAGTATTCAGTAACCCGAAAGATCATGACGAGCTTGCTCGTCTGATTGAATACATGACGCCGCGTAACCGGGAAGCCATCATTATGGATTTCTTTGCTGGTTCGGGAACAACAGCAGAAGCTGTGTTGAGGGCTAATGCTGCCTATGGCACCAACCACCGTTTCATTGTCGTGCAGCTACCGGAAAGTCTTGAAGATGCCTTGACCTCAACAACAGGAACGGCAAAAAAGACTGTTCAAGCGGCAATTAATCTCCTGAAAAAGAGTAGTCGTCCGTTGTTGCTTTCGGAGGTAACAAAAGAGCGCATTCGTAGGGCCGGTGAAGCCACATTGAAGGAAGACACACACGAGGAATGGAAGAAAGATATTGGCTTCCGTGTCCTCAAAATCGACACCTCCAACATGGCCGACGTCTATTACACACCCGACGCGCTGGACGAGACTAACCTTGACCTGTTCGTGGACAACATCAAGCCTGACCGCACGCCTGAGGATCTGCTGTTCCAGGTAATGCTAGATTGGGGCGTCGATCTGGTCCTGCCAATCGCCAAGCAGTCCATCCAAGGTAAGGACGTGTTCTTTGTCGATGGCAATGTGCTGGCAGCCTGCTTCGACACCAGCGGCAGCATCGACGAAGCCTTTGTGAAGGAACTGGCCAAGCATCAGCCTCTGCGTGTGGTGTTCCGCGACGCGGGGTACAAGAACAGCGCGGTCAAGATCAACGTCGAGCAAATTTTCAAGCTCGTGTCGCCCGCCACCGAAGTGAAATGCATCTGAGGGGCATGTGATGAAACTTAAATTCAAACATCAATCCTATCAGGCTGCCGCCGTGCAAGCGGTCGTCGATGTTTTTCAGGGGCAGCCCCCGGGCTCTGATGCAGCCATGAGCTATCGCCTTGACCCCGGTAATACCAAAAACGGCATGGGAGATCTGTTCGCGGTAGATACTGGTTTTAAAAATGCTGAGCTAACCCTCAGTGAGGATGCCTTGCGGGAGAACATCCAACAGGTGCAGCGCCAGCAAAACCTACCGTTGTCAGAGGGCTTGGTCAAGACTAAGGTCGCTAGGCTAAATCTTGATATCGAGATGGAAACGGGGACAGGTAAGACCTACTGCTACATCAAAACAATCTTCGAGCTGAACAAACAGTACGGCTGGAGCAAGTTCGTCATAGTGGTACCGAGCATTGCCATCCGCGAAGGCGTGGCCAAGTCGCTGGAAATCACGGCCGAGCACTTTCTGGAAACCTACCACAAAAAGGCGCGCTTCTTTATTTACAATTCTAAGCAGTTGCACCATCTGGAGAGCTTTTCCTCCGATGCCGGTATCAATGTCATGGTGATCAACGTACAAGCGTTTAACGCCACCGGCAAAGATAACCGCCGCATCTATGAAGCGCTCGATGATTTTCAGTCACGTCGCCCGATCGATGTGATCAGCGCAAACCGCCCCATCTTAATCCTCGATGAGCCGCAGCGGATGGAGGGAGGCAAGACGCTGGATTCCCTGGCGAACTTCAACCCGTTGATGGTATTGCGTTATTCCGCTACCCACAAGACCACACACAACAAGATCCACCGACTGGATGCGCTTGATGCTTACAACCAGAAGCTGGTGAAGAAGATTGAGGTGCGCGGGATCTCGGTGAAGGGACAGGCGGGAACCAACGCCTATCTCTATTTACAAGCCATCGGAATCTCAAACAAAAAACCTCCAATCGCGGTTGTGGAGCTCGAACAGAAACTCAGCGGTGGCAACATCAAGCGCGTCACCCGCAAGCTGGGCAAGGGTGACAATCTGTTTGTGCTATCGAACGAGCTGGATCAATACCGCGATGGGTTTGTGGTATCGGACATCAATGCCAATACGGACATCTTGAGCTTTACCAATGGCGTAGAGCTGACGGTGGGTGATGCGACTGGTGATGTTTCCGAGATAGCGCTGCGCCGCATTCAGATCCGTGAGACGATCAAGGCGCACTTTGACAAGGAGATGGAGCTCTTCGATAAAGGGGTGAAGGTTCTCTCGCTGTTCTTTATAGACGAAGTAGCCAAGTACCGGGATTACTCTGCTGCCGATGAAAAGGGAGAGTACGCAAAAATCTTTGAAGAGGAGTACGCTAAACACCTTCAAGAAGCCTTGGATAATGGGTTTATGCAGGGGGATACCCCTTATGCTAAATATCTACGCCGCATTGCAGCCAATAAGACGCACAAAGGCTACTTTTCCATCGACAAGAAGAGTAAGCGCCTCACCGATCCCAAGGTCGCTGCGCGCGGTGAAAATGCTGGCTTGTCGGATGATGTAGATGCTTATGATCTGATCCTCATAGACAAGGAACGGTTATTATCACTCGCTGAGCCAGTGCGTTTTATCTTCTCACACTCGGCCTTGCGTGAGGGCTGGGATAACCCGAACGTGTTTGTTATCTGCACTCTCAAGCATAGTGATAACACCATTTCACGCCGCCAGGAGGTCGGGCGCGGCCTGCGTTTGTCCGTTAATCAAAATGGTGATCGCATGGATCACCCGTCCATTGTTCATGACATTAACGTACTGACAGTTGTGGCCAGCGAAAGTTACAAGGACTTCGTAACAGCCTTGCAGAAGGACATTAGCGAGTCCTTGTCAGCTCGTCCGCGTGTGGCGGACAAGGCCTACTTCACGGGCAAGATGCTGAACACGAAGGAAGGCCCAATTACGGTATCGGACGACCAGGCCACGGACATTGAGTTTTATCTGATTCAGAACGGCTATGTCGATAAGAAGCGCAATATCACGGAGAAGTACCATCAAGCTAAAAAAGACGGCTCTCTGGAAGCATTGCCGGACGAGCTGCAGTCCTTTGCAGAGCAGGTATTCCAACTGATTGACAGCGTATTCAGCGAAAGCCAACTCATGCAGATAGACGATGGTCGCAAGCCCAAAAGACTGCAGACCAACGCCAACTTTGAAAAGCAGGAATTCAAGGCGCTGTGGGGGCGAATCAATCGCAAGGCTACTTACAACGTGTTGTTTGATGATGTTGAGCTAGTGAACAATGCGATCAAGGCGCTCAATGACAAGAATGCAGGGTTGCGTGTGACGCCGTTGCAATACACCATTGACCGTGGCGAGCAGACTGATACGGCAACTTACGATGGCCTCAAAAAGGGTAATGCCTTCGAGCTGAAAGTTACCGAAACAGAATCGCACAACGCCTCCATCCACTCCGCTGTGCAGTATGATCTGATTGGCAAGTTATCAGAGGGGACGTTGCTTACAAGACGAACCGTTGCCGAAATTCTTAAAGGCCTCAATGCCGACGTCTTCGCACAATTCAAGAGCAATCCGGAAAGCTTCATTGCCGAAGCCATTCGCTTGGTCAACGAACAAAAGGCCAATGTCATTATCGAGCATTTGGCCTATGACACGCTAGAAGACAAGTTTGATTTGGACATCTTTACCACGGGCCAGAGCAAACAGGATCTCAGTAAGGCCGGGAATAAATTGCAAAATCACATCTATGACTACGTGCTTACCGACTCTGCGATTGAGCGTAAGTTTGTCGAAGAGCTGGATACCAGCAAGGATGTGGTGGTATATGCCAAGTTGCCACGTGGTTTTCTGATCCCAACCCCTGTCGGCGATTACAACCCCGATTGGGCCATTTCTTTCAAAGAAGGCTCGGTCAAGCATGTGTATTTCGTTGCTGAGACCAAGGGCTCGATGTCGTCACTGGATTTACGGCCTATTGAAGCTACCAAGATTAAATGTGCCCGTAAGTTCTTCGATGAGATCAACAAGAAGTTTGCTCCAGAAAACGTGAAGTATGACGTAGTGGATAGCTTCGGTAAGCTGATGGAAGTGGTCAAGTAAGATACAAAGGATTGGCCATGTGGTGGTGAGATTATGGCGCACACAAATTGCCACCTATGCACATGGCCGCATCTGAGCTTTCGTCCGGCATCTCTTGTTTGCGTTTGTATTACGGCGTTAGTTCCCATCTGAAAACGGCCGAGCAATGCTTTGAGGTAAGATACTTTAGCTGCGATTAACTTATCTGTGCGCGTGATGCAGCAGACCGAACCAGTGTCTGAGGAACATGTAGTCATCGGCAATATTCGCATGACGATAAAGGGCGGCTTAACGTTTATCTTCGGACTTGAATCCGACTACAACAAAAAGGAAATGAGCTAATGATCCTCAGGGATATGCGAAAAACTCGTCAGGGAACCAGCCAGAATATCCAACTCCAACCGGCAGATGCGATTGTTGAGCAGGCAATGTAGCCATGGGAACTGTATCCTATCAGGTAAAAAAAACGAGGATGCTGCTAGAGCAGCGCCTCACTATTCCGTCATACCAGCGCCCCTACAAATGGCAACAAAAACACGTCAATCAACTAATTGATGATGTGTTAACCCACCAAAATAAACAGAGCTATCGCCTTGGGACTGTGGTGTTGCATCGGGATAAGTTAAATCCCGCTTATGAAGGTGAGCTCGATATCGTTGATGGTCAGCAGCGCCTTCTGACCTTAACCTTGCTTTGCTCAGTGCTCGATCAGAGTGGTGAGTTTTCAACGCCTCTGTTGGAACAATCTTTTGCTTCAAGGACTAGCATCAATAACCTTGAGCACAATGCCAAAGTCATTGAGAACCGCCTTGTGGGACTAAATGATAACGAGCGCAAATCACTACTTCACTTCGTGTGTAACAAGTGTGAACTGATCGAAGTGACGCTCGATGATTTGAGCGAAGCCTTTCAGTTTTTCGACTCACAAAATGCCAGGGGCAAGGCCCTCGCGCCCCATGACTTGCTAAAGGCATACCATTTGCGCGAAATGATGGATGCCACAGAGCAAGCGGAACGACTACATCACGTTAGCCTGTGGGAGCAGGGTGTCAGTCCGGATGATGAATCCGCTAACCTTCACCTCATTATGGGCGAGTATTTGTTCCGCCTGCGCCGATGGCTGGATGGCGATTATGGCGTGCAGTTCAGCCGCCACAATCTTGAGGTGTTCAAAGGCGTCAACCTCTCCACCTCTGATTACCACTATCTGCAGTCTCTGCTCGCCCTGGATTTTGCAGTTGAGCATTACAATAACGACCCTATCAGGAAGTGGGACAAGCAGAATAAACCTTATCCGTTTCAAGTTAATCAGTTAATAATTAACGGAAAGCGCTTTTTTGAGTATATCCAGCACTACAAATCCCTGCATCACACCCTATTTGAAGGTGACAACGCGCTGCTTGGCAATTTCTTAAAAAAACATACCCGTTACGCTGGCAGTTCACGCAAAGGGGATATGTATATTAAAAATCTCTTTATGTGTGCAGTGATGGCCTATTACGATAAGTTTGGCGACAAAGAATTAATTCAAGCCGCAACAATCTGTTTTTGTTGGAGTTACTACTTGCGCTTGCAATATCAAAAAATCGGCATGGACAGTGTTGATGGCCATGCGCGTGAGCCCCGAGGACTATTGAGAGTGCTCGATAAAGCGATCCACCCACAACAAGTCCTACGCTTTCAGCCAAAGCGTTGTATAAACATTCGTTTTCAAAATGCCAAACCCGTAGAAGATTCAATCGCTCAGATGCTGGGAGATGTAGATGCCGACGAGTAATGATTTAGCCTTGCTGACCATCGAACAGTTATTCAGCGCTAATAGCCATTATGTTATCCCTATTTATCAGCGTAACTACGCCTGGGGCGCGCAGGAGATTGAACAGCTTATTCGGGACATTGCAGATGCTGCTGAAGCCCTTAAAAATGCAGGGCAACAGGAAGACACGAAATACTATCTGGGCAGCTTGGTGGTATATGTCAGAGATGGCGCTGATAGCGCACACCAAGGCGTAATAGTCTATGAAACGATTGATGGACAGCAAAGGTACACAACGCTGTCGATTTTGCTCGCATACTTAAAAAAAGTTGCTTGTTGCAGCGAACAAGATTTATCCCCGCTTCACCTTAATCTCGACTTTGACAGCCGCCCTAAATCAGCCCGAACGCTACATAAGCTGTTTCAACAGGATCAGAGCAATGATCCTGAAGAACCCTCAATCCGAGCGGCGTTTACTATTATTGAACGCTACTTTGAGAAAGAGGACATAGACACCAACAACTTTTGCCGATATCTACTCAAACACGTCACTATTTTACGGGTTCCTGTGCCAACAGAGACTGATCTCAACCACTACTTTGAGATCATGAATAACCGAGGTGAACAGCTAGAAAAACACGAAGTGTTGAAAGCGAATTTGATGTCAGTTTACAACGGTGAAGCTGCCGCAAGAAACGGCTTTTCTGCCATATGGGATGCCTGCGCTGATATGAATCGCTATGTGCAATTGGGCTTTAGCTCAGAGGCTCGCAAAGCATTATTTGGTGAGCAGTGGTTAGGATTCCCGGCGAGTTTTGAAGAGATAAAATGCGCGATAGAAACTAATGGTGATACAGACGAAAAGCTGACTATACGGGATATTATCGAAAGACGACGCTTTCATCACACTGATGACAACGATGAAAAAGCAAAAGAGCAGCGTTTTGATTCGATTATCGATTTCTCCAACTTCCTACTGCATGTGCTAAAAGTGACAGTGGATAATGACGTGTCATTGGACGATAAAAAGCTACTTCAGGCATTTGAAATCATAAAAAATGACCGAAAAAAAATCACCCAGTTTGCTTTTAACTTGCTGAAGTTTAGAGTCTTATTTGATCGCTATATCATTAAGCGCGATCAGGCTGAGAAGTGGAGCCTGCTGACGCTTGAGTACTATGCCAGAGACAGGAATTCGAGCTTTAGCTATAACAACTCTTTCGATCAAGATGAACTGTCTGGTGTAAATAAACAACTAGCGATGATCTTGTCGATGTTCCATGTCTCCCACCCTGCCTATGTTTATAAGCGATGGCTCAATCGCTCACTGGCCATTTTGAATACTCTGGCTTTGGGTCAACTGAACGTTGACGGAGCGGCTTACCTCAGAGAGCTTGAGCAACTCAGCCATGAGTTTTTGGCTGAGATTTGTGGTGAAAAGGAGCAATTCGATGCAGAGGCTCTGCACCGCGGTACCAGCGTACAGAACTTTGTGTTTAATCTGCTCGACTATCGTTTGTGGCGTGATCTTACTACGGGCCAATCATTCGATGGTAAAGGGCTTAATAATCCAGATATTAAGAAACACTTTGATGGCTTTCAGTTTTCATCGGGCCGAACATCGGTTGAGCACTACTTTCCTCAAACCGATCCCTCTGGCGCAAAAAAAATGGGGGATGATGTCCATCGTTTCGGTAACCTCTGCCTGATCTCACCAAGCAGCAACTCGAGACTTAGTAATTATTCGCCAGCAGACAAGAAAAAATTCTACGTCGAAACAGAACGAGCAGAGAGCCTAAAACAAGCAATCATGATGAGCTATGAGGAGTGGGGTCCGGAGGGACAAGGCTTTAAAAACATAGTAAGCCATGAATACGCGATGCTGACGTTGCTCAGGAGACATTGAATGCCCTCCACCACTATAACGTATCTCTTCTATGAGATTCAGGGGCTGGTTACATCCGTCAGCAGTTCCTGTGACGCAATGAACACCATGTAAAACAGGAAAAAGCCGACCGGGAGATAATAGTGATGCAATGTGATGTTAATTCACGATTAGAATACCCCACATCACCCTGAAAAAACCGTGTGGCCGGGATCGGCCCTCTGAGCAAAGGACTGGTGAGCACATTGTTAAGTTTAAAGATTTTACGCAAAGCGGTTTCCAGGTTGATATTTCGCCTGCTGGCGGACAAACCTCTACCCACGAAAACCCCCGGCGAAAAACTGCATATTCTTCTGCTTCGCTGGGATGCAAAATTGGGCGACTCCATCGTATCTTCTTTCTTTTTTCGCGAATCACGTAAGCTCAATGCCCGATTGACTGTACTTACGGTTAACGAGTTAGCTGAAATGCATACCAACACCTTCGGTGTGGATGAAGTCATCGTTACGAATCCGCATCCAGGGCTTGGTGAACTACGCAGATTGGTGAACCAGCTAAGTAATGTCGATGTCGTTGTTCATCTGGTTGGACGACTGCAACCTGCCGAAATCGTTTTTATGCGGTTACTCCGCCCGGGGAGTCTCTATTCCCTTGATGATTCGCTGCGCTGTGTGAATCGTAAAATGGGTTTTTCTGCAAACACGCTCAATATCGTGGAGCAGTACAAATATATTCTGCAGGATCTAGGCGCGAAAGTGATCGACACCCAGTACATTGTGCCGTTGCCTGCCGAGCTCCCGCCTGCGGCACTTTCCCCCCAAATACTTTTTAATCCTTATGCCAGCCGAAGAGACAAGGGGCTATCCCCTTCCCGTGCAACCGCAGCTCTACAAGCTATCACCGACGAGTTTCCCGGCCATTCCGTGGGAATTCTTTGCAGCCCTTCAACGCTGCACAGCGCACAGCATCTGGAAAACTCAGTTGCACGCGATAATGTGGCAGTCTTGCACGACGGGCTAACACCCGAAAAGGTTGCAGGCTATATTCGCCGCGCGCAGGCAGTTGTTAGTGTGGATACTGCCATTGTGCATATGGCTGTTGGCCTGAAAGCGAAGCTGGTGGCGATCTACCCGTTGATTGCAGGTCAACACAACCCATGGTTGCCGCCTCGCTCACCTTTTACACAAGTGATCTACAGCGAGCAACAGCCAGACACACTCCGTCGTACGGGCAAAAAAAATATGGATGCTTTTTCGCTAACGTCATTAATGAACGCATTGCAGACTCTCTTAACACTGCCAGCAGAAGCGAAAAACAGCATGTCGCTTAACGCCAGAATCATCCCTGGGCTAGGGGTAGCGACGGGCACGCTGGCGCGACAACTGCCCTTAATCTGTGAAAAATTTCCTGAAGTTGCAGGCTGTTATGCCGGGACGATCAACCTTGAATTCAGCGTTCCTGTCGCAGTCGTGCGGCCCGATCACCGTACCGCACCGCTGGCCTGGACTCCCAGTGGACGCACCACCGAGATATTCGATCTACTGCGCATTGAACTTGAATTCAGCCATTTAACTGAACGCATCCCCGCATGGCTGTATATTGCCCACAGCTCGCCACACCGCCGGACGCCGACCATTCACGAAGCAATCGCGCCGCGCATTAACCTCAATGGCGCCACGCACTGTCGACTCCACTTACCCGCTGAGGTTATCGTACTGGGCGAAAGCGGTACTCAGGCAACGGAAGCTATCAATTTGTCACTTTCATCAACCCAGTAATCCGTATTCGCCTCAATATGCAAAAACAGTTTTGCCAGCAGCGAGCCACCCGCCAGGAATTCAGCCACAGTTTCTCTCCGGGCTTCGGTACGCCGGAAATAGGTGTTGTAAAGTTTGAGAATGGCCACGTCGTTAATCAAAAATGCCCCGACGGCAATATCGGTGCGACGCATCACCTCGCAACCAGCAAAGTTGTAACGAGGACGGTATCCGGGATCGATGACCTCCCCGCCAATCGGGATGGCAGCATCGGCAGCCTGGGCAATGATATTTTTGATTCTCCCAGGATTACCCCAAGCGTGATTCTCGCTCTCAAGCCCTATAGCTAAGGCTTGCGCAAGTATGGGGTTTCCTGGCAGGGACGCGAAAATACACTCGCTATGCCAGTGCAATTTATCGCTCAGCCCTGTCGGAAATAACTCAACACTCGGATCTCTAAACAGCAACGTATCCGCATCCAACCATGCCCCGCCCCAGCGATGTACAAACGCCATGCGAATGAAATCGCTCTTCGCCACAATAGCTTCAATGCCGTTCGCCAGCGTAAAGCTCAGCGGTTCAAAAGCCCAAGCTTTATTCATGATGTCAGCATCGATGTGCTCGCTTACCGTTCGCGGCGTAAGCAGAAGAAAACGATCGCCCAGAGCTCTGCGCATAGAAACCAGTGCCAGGGCAACATAAGCCGGCATGGTCTGACCCGGTGCGTTTTCCCAGTAACTAACGTAATGGGTAGTGTCGGACATCATTTCACCAGCACCTTACCTTTCGCACACAACAGCCCATTTTGCATCAGATATGTTCTGAGCATCACCAGTGATGGCGCGCATGCAGGCTGAGCCAAAAACTCATTATTTAACGCTGATTTATACAGATTAAGCCAGGTCTGCACCGGCACATTTGGCAGGAAAGCCAGTAAACTATCCCGGTTGTCTTCGCCAAATAACAGACGCAACGTACGCAGAATGGGTTGATAGCCCGGAGCAGAGAGCAGTTGCGCGACGTTTTCATCCAAATGCTGCTTTACGCTCACGCTGTTCAGCCGATCCTCCACCGACGCATCAGTTAATGCCGCCCGGGGATCTAGCGCCACTGGGTAAATGGCACGAAATGACCGAGCGCCGTTACACAGCGATTCATACAACACTTTGTCCGCCGTTGCACCAGTCACCAGCACGTCATCTCCGAAAATGACATGCACGCCGCTCCAGCGGTAAAAATTCTCCGCTGGAATCACATGATCCTGCACAAGATTGACCCGATCGCGCTCGGCCTGGCTGAGGCTGGCATAATTTTCACACGGCGGCGCAATCCTGGGCAGTTTAACGTTGATAATGGTGGGCAATCCTTTATGCGCCAACGTGAGATTAATTTCCTCAACCACGATATCGTAGAGCACATTGGCCGTGGAAGGCACATTACGCCAGCCCGTGGTCATCATCACAACACTCTCTCCCTCCTCTTTGGCCTTGCAAAACAACCCTGACCATGAAGAGGAGGTGTCATCCAGTTCTGCGGCAAGATAGTCGATAACGCACCGTGCCAGATAGCGTATCTCGCTCACTCCGCCATATTTCGCACGGCTATAAATGCCCGCCAATGTTGTAGCGTCAGCACCAGTGCGCATATCGCAAAATGATCCAGTCGCATTCGGCGTCAGATAATGCAGCGCCTTACCACCAAAAATAGCGACGTAATCGGACATGTCGATCAAACCGCGCGCCAGCAAATCGGTCGCAAACGCGCGAAAACCGGATTTAACATCCTGCGCATTGATCTGTGCACTGGCCTGGCGAAACATTGCCAACTGGGTTGCGAGCGGTTCGTTGTGCAACGTGTTCCACGCAAGTGAATGCGGAGTTTTTAGTCCATTCATGGTGAAGATCCTTAGCGAGACACTGGCACAGTGTGAAATTGAAGGTCATCCAACAGAACATCAATACGTTGACGCTGCTGATAATAGCTGATGGATTGAAGCCCTAATGGCCTAAGTGCCTCCATCAACTCGGCGATCCCCGTTCCGGCATCACGAGGATCATGCGCATCGGATCCGATGGTCAATGGAACATTGTTCCTCAGTAATTTCTCCAGCAAAGCGCGGGAAGGATAGGACCATCTTCCTGCAATTTCTTTACCCGTCGTAGGATCAAGGCTGGATTTTCGCAGGCCCGAAGCATTCAGTTCATATGCAATACCGCTGCGTACGAGCGGCGCAATCAACGGTTCAAAGCGACGCAAAAACACATCCTCTGGGATTGCGCGCAGTAGCGTGTCAGCGTGCCCAACCGCATCAAACAACCGGCTTTCCAGCAACGCTTCAAGCTGAGCAAAGTACTTGTCCAGAAAGGAGTCTGCCGCTAACCGGGGCAGTTCCCAGACCTTCACCATCGGCTCTTCGGCAACAGTGACGTAGTGAATTGAACCGATGACAAAATCCATTGGATAGCGGGCAAGTAATTGCCGGTTATAACGCTCAGTACCCGGCATATAATCGAGTTCCAGACCGCGTAGCAGCGTGATCTCTCCTTTATAGTCCTGCTGCGCCTTATCAATATCGGTGAAATAGCTCTCCAGTTCCGATTCCAGCAAACGGTTCTGCGCATCCACCGGGAACGGAGCATGATCAGTGATGGTGAGTACCGTCACCCCCGCAGCAATCGAGGCACAAACAAGTTCGTCGATGGTACCTACAGCATGTTTCGAGTAGAACGAGTGGCAGTGCGAATCAATCATGCTGCCTTCCATTGTTCAAGCAACCCGGAATGCTTCCCCATCTCTTTGACCAGCCAGTAAGGATTATTGGCGGTCGCGATGATCGCGCGAAGCTGCGGGGTGTCTTCCAGCCGCGCCAGCAGTTCAGTTAACGGCTGGGTATATAACGCGCGCGACAAGGGATTCTCCCGCACATGGCTCGCCAGATGATGCCAGTCGATCGCATCAGAATGGATATTTGCAACACGCTCGGTCTCAATACCGTACAGAAACACATCGCCGTTGGGTTTAATTGTCACGTCCATGCCATTGGGCTGGGGTGCACGGTTCAGGCTACCAAAGGTAAAAGGTTTATCCACTTTGGACTCAATCGCGGCAATATATCCCTGTAAGTCCAGATAACCCTCCGGCGTATCTCTTGCCGGATGAACCAGATTTTTGTAGTCGATGTTAAACGTGTCCGCACCTATTAATAATTTGTCTTCCAGTACGCTGACTGGCTTTATGCTAGCGTTAATTCCCCATGAGGCCAGTTCACTCACAAGATATTCGCGAGTGAAGGCCCGATCGATATCAATTGAGCGAAATGAAAAACTGAGCGATGACGGTTTTTTGCGCTGAACATAATCCAGGCTAAATCCATGTGCACGCCATTTTACTTTTTCAATATGGTGGCTATCTGAACTCAGGCGAATATTACAGGTATCACCATTGGCGGAGACAAGACGATTGATCTCATCAAAGATCTTTTCCATCTTCTCATGGCGAAAAAAACCGCTGGTAATAAACTCAAAGCTGTTGCCCCCTCGGGACAACGCCAGTAAGTCATAAAAGGTATGAATGTTATTGAGCGGTTCACCTTCGCCACTCACGGAAATACGCTTTACAGATGGATCATTAATGAGCGCCGACAGGTTGTCACGTGCCTGCGTTGACAGCGCCATACTCTTACCCGTTACGTGCTTATCCGCATACATGCAGAACGCACAGCCGATGCCGCAGATCTGGGTGATATCCACATAAAGCAAATGACCATTTAAATCCATATATAATATTCCGCCATATTTTCAAAAAAATTCAATTTGGTACAAATAGAAATCTTTTGCAGTGTATGTTTCAAAAACCAATTCTCTGCGTATATCCCCTCGGCAACTTTGCTGTATTTAGGCTGGTTCAGGGTCCGATCCTAACAGCGCCTGCAAGCGAGCATCGGCCTGCGTCCTACCGTCCTGTAACATTGTTAGTACTGCATTGTCTTCCTGCTGGTGCTGCGCACCAAACAAATCTAATCGATCGAGCATATAGACCGTAAATACGGTACCAAGGCCGGTAACGCACCCCGTCAGCACTGCCACCAGGGTAGTGATCAGCCCACCGGGCAGAACGGTAAACAGCGCACCGAGAGTTTTGCTGAGGTACTCTTCAAGCAGTACGCCACCAATGACGAATGCGCCGCTGACGGCAATCTTTAGCCCTGCATCCAGGGCTTCGGCACGGCTTGTACCCTCTGGTCGCATCAATACGGTTTTGCACGCGCGGAACAGCGAAAAAACGCCTTCGCGGATCATTCGCACCAGGTTGCGGGCAGTTGTGAAGAAGGTGTTGATCAGCGTTGTCATCAAGTTACTAATGATTCCGCTAATGGCCCCGTCACGAAAAGCTGTTAGCACGTTGCGCCAGTTATCGAGACAGCTCTTTGCCACCCGCCCCGCACGGATTTTTAATGCCTCCCAAACATGCTCCTGGTCCACCCCATCACAAAACCCGTTATGCCAACTGTCGTGAACTTCCAACAACAGGCCGTCGACAAAATCCGTCAACACCAAGCCAATCGCCTGCTGTAGGCCCATTTTCCCCGCTTCGACAGCGCTGGTTTTCAGTAAATATGCACCGAATTTCGCACTACCGTAGTAGCTCCAACGAAGACTGCTTTCATACTGCTTGCGCGCCACTTCATCCAGCTCGCGCAATTTTTCCTGATCGACGGCGTTTTGCTGTTTGTACTTCTCCAGTGCGTTCTGATCTTTTTTGCTCAGAGGCTCATTTTTGGCTTTCTCTTCCAACCGGGCAATTTTGGAATCGCGATCGGCGCGGTTTTTGTTCAACCAGGCGATGTACTCCTCTGCACTCTTTTGCAACTTCGATTCATTGATCGAGTGGTGCGTCTGATGCAGATTGGTTTTGTGGTTCGCCAGATCAGCTCCATTTGCTTCCGCCAGCCAAACCGCAGGGTCGTTATGGATTGAGGCGGCAGAAATAAGGTGATCCTGCTCCGCATCGGTATTCCTGCTCAGTGCCTGTCCGGTATAGGCATCCACTGCTTCGCCTGCATCCTGTTTTTTACTGTTTTCGGCGTTGGTCTTCTTGTAGTTGTCGTGCTTATGGTATGGATCACTGTTGTACTTACCGCGGCTTTCATAACGCACTTGCTCCTCTTCCGTGGCATACACCCCGGAGCGAACATTATGAATGGTATCGACATTCCCCCCCACCTTGTCCCATGCAGAGACAATACTCCCCAGCCCAAACGGACCAATAATGCTATGCAGAAGACGCTGTCGGCACTCAGCCAGCATCAATGTTGTTTGTTCCGTGCGCCACTTCTGTTGATACTGCCGAACTTGCTGATGTGCCTGCCAAACACTGACATCGGATACTGTAACGACCTCTTTTGTTGGTGATGGTATGAGCTCTCTTGTCTGTCGTTGACGCTGCTGGTTCAGACGCAATAAAAGTGTTTTTCTGTCCATAATCTCCCCTTAAAACACACCTGCACGCTGGCTAAATGCCTCACGAAGCACCGCCATTAGCTCAGCAGCCTCAGTTTCCTGAATACCTAACTCGAACGCCTGTTCAAGCGCAGTGTGGATATCAGGCGGATTGGCAATAAGACGATTAATTGTGGCTTGTAATATCGAGGAAAGATGCCCGCTCATCATCCCCAAGCAGCAGGTTTCGATATCGCTACGCACGTCAGACGGCGCGATACCTTCCTCTTTAGCACAAGCAAAGGCAACAGCCAGCATTGCCTCACAACGTTTTCCAAAACGCTGAACTTCATCCATTTGTTTGAGGACCTTATCTGCATACTCTTCCGTCGTCTGCTGTTGCCCGGCCACTACTCCCTGCTCAAACGCCATATTGCGCTCACGCCTTACACTGGCTGCAGTAGAAAGTCCTACCATACGAAACATGTTCGCCACCCAGCTGTCAGCATCTTTCTCATCCTGCCAGCGATGATACTCCCACCAAACTTTATCGGCTTCCGCCGTAGCGTGAATCCGTTGGCGAAGTAGTGCTACCTGAACCACTGCAGGAATCGTAACGCGAAACGCTGGTCCCGCCAGGTCTAGGGCGGTCCATAGCCCAGTAATCACCCAGCCAATCGGCCCCAAGAAAGAAGCTGCCCCTCGCGCAGCCACAAACGAGGCTGCGGACATCACCACCGTCCGTCCGAGCAGTTGGCTGGCAAAGACGTTGGCAATTAACGATGCCAAGAGCAAGCTTGAGAAGCGGCTAGACTGCAACTGCGTCATTAATTTTGCTTCTGGGAAAAGCATCGAACTACCCTGAGTAAGATCCATTTTTTCAAGCAGATTTTTGCGTTGAGCTTGGTCCATATCCGACCAAGCCTTGCGAGTAATCGCCGCCAGCACAGCCAGTTCGATAAGGTCAACGCCCCAGTCCTTCTCGTACGTCGCGTCAAGCTTGTCCGCCACATCGATCACCACGGTTTTCCACTCAGGGCCACCGCCGCGAAACAGATTGACGACGGTATTTCCGCCAAACTCGCACAGCTCGTGGGCAATCAGATCGGCATACTGACTGTGTGCCGGGCAATGGGTTTTATAACGTGCTTTACTCTCAATGCCGCTGCTGAACGCCTTCGTGATGTATTCCACCAGCGGGGCCAATTCGCTATCCGATGCGTTGCTTAATACTGGCAGCAGTTGACTATCACCTGTACTCATCATTATTTTCCTGTTCTGTACTAACATCGTCTATGTCGCGTTTAATGTTACTGATGGTGTTACCAAAGGTTGCAAGAAAGCCATCGAGCATCGGACTGTCAACAACCGTGGCGCTAAAGCGCAGCCGCCCGTCGTCAAGCTCGCTGACCTGTTGGTCGGATGAAAGTGGCGATTCCAGCAAAAGTTGCGCCCGCGCGGTTTCAAGCGTGAAATGAATTCGGATATGTCGCCCTTCGCCGAATCCGAAACGCCCGTCATCGTCGTAACGTTTGAGGTTAAAATCCGTGGGGCGGGAAAAGTGAAAGGTACTGCAGACCGCCGAGGTAATGCGGTTCAGAGCCAAGCTGCGCTCGTTATCGTAGCCTTTAAAGCGGCAGACCAGATACAGTCGCGAGCCCTGTTGAGCCAGCCCGAGGGGCATCACCTCGACCTGACGGCGAGTACCGTGCGCATTGCTGTAATCAATATTCAGCCAGCGGTTGTAGTAAAGCGCTTCACTAACCGCGTCAAACACGCCTTCCTGGATCACTGGCGGTAGGAGTGGCTGGCTGGCAGCGACTACCCGCACCTTCTGCGACCATTCCCGCTCTCGCTGCGCCTGTTCGCTTTGGCTAAGAGTGTGTCCCGCTTGGCTAAAAAATGGCGAAAATGAAGCCATCAGATGTGCGGGTAGCAGATGCTTTAAATGCGCCTGCGCCATCTGCATCAGCAGCGATTCTGCTGGCGATAACTGCGCCAAGCTCAGGCCTCGCGAACCTACCCGCCATCGCCAGCCATAGGGGCGGCAGCGATCATCACACTCCAGATCGAAGTGTTGGCTCAGGCGTTCAAGCTGGCGCTGAATGGTACGCACATTACGCTCAATACCTGCATCCATGAGTTGTTGATGCAACTCATGGGCAGTAATGCGCTGATTACGCGGAATACGACGCAACAGCTCAAGAGCAAAAAATGTGGTATCAACGCTGTTTGTTCGCTTTGGCATTACGGCTCCTGTAGCAGCACCCTGAATGCGTAACGCATTTATACATATCAGATTTATCGGCAATGGTCGTAAATACTTAACCGATTTATTCCCCACCAGATAATGAGCTGAGTATGCCAGATGCACGCGACAAACTATGTCGCAGTAATAAAAAAATCAGTGGAAAGACACGACACGGTTATTGGCCATTAAGCACGTTTTTGGCTGACATAATGCCATACGATATACAGGTGGTAAAAGAACCGGCTCCCCTGCCACTTGGTCATATCGCCTGAGATGTCAGGTCTGACAACCATTATTCCGGTTGGCATTTTTTTCCGGCTCTGAATACCGCCCAGGAGTTACATCAGACCGGGTAAGCAGCTGAGCAGCGCACCAGCAAGAACATCAGGAAGTTGAAAGCGCAGCGCGATCATTCGTTGCCTGAATTTGTTGGGAGCTTTGTTGAAAGTCGCTTTCTGAAACTTCCGGGCGACATCCCCATTATGGTGCTGAAGGCGCGTCTGAAAGCCGTTTCATCGCCGTACCCGCATGCACTGGCGATCTGGGAAATGGTTTTCCCGGGGCTTTCCATAAGTACGGATGCCGTTTCGATGCGAACCCGCGTAATGAAGTCTTTCGGGCTTTCCTGGACGAGCATTTTCATTTTGCGGTTAAGCGTCCGGGGCGTCATATTCAGGGCTGCAGCAAGCTGCTCTACAGTCATTGCAGGATTCTGATAACGAAGCAGGTTCTCTGCTTTAGTCAGCAAAGGATGCCTTGAGTTGAGGAATCCGGCGGGCGCATAAATTTGCTGTGACAGAGGCTGGCTATCAGCAACAGCCATGTCAGCGGTCAGCTTTGCCAGTTCACTACCTGCGTGACTGCGAACCACGTGTATAGCCAGATCAACCCATGAAAGTGGTCCGCCTGCGGTGATCACATTGTCCTGTTCGGCCAGAGCTTTACCCCATACAGGTTTTGCCATCGGATAGCGTTCCGCAAAAGTTGGATATAACCACCACGTTGTGGTGCATATCCGCCCGTTGAGTAAGCCTGCCTCACCCAGCACAAAGCCCCCTGCACAGGCTGCGGCAACACAGCTTCCCTCTGAATACTTTCGTCTTATCCAGCCAGCTGCACTCGCTACGGCAGCTCTGTCAGACGGGAACCTTTGCTCATCCAGCTGCATACCGCTGGCAATGATCAGCCCGAAGCTGTCCGGTTCATTAAATGAGCCATCACTTTCGATAATCCGTCCCTGAACGTCCCTGACCGGCTGCCCGTCAGCGGTAATCGTCCTGACGTCAAAAAGAGGTGTATCTCTGGATAGCTCTGGGTTTACCGAAGGATTTTGCACGATCACCTGATTCGCCAGCCAGAACATATCAGCCAGACCCGCAAGCGCCGAACGCATGCTGCCCGGAAGTGCAAGTAACGCAACACGCATATTTACCTCCAGTAATGAAAAGTGTCTGATTTTGCATCTTACCTGTCATTTATGACACTACATACCCTCTTTTAGAGTGATTACACTGGCTGAAATTCAGAACCGCGGGGAAAACACAGTTATGTGGATGAAAAATGTAATGTCCGGCGCGCTGCGAAAAGGAGCTTTTATTTTGTGTCTGTTGTTAACGCACAACCCGCTGCTTATGGCACAGGATGGGGGGGTAAAAAATATCGTACTGGTTCACGGTGCCTTTGCTGACGGCTCTTGCTGGTCTGACGTCATCTCTCTGCTGCA
Source organism: Klebsiella sp. HMSC16A12 (assembly GCF_001808265.1). NCBI lineage: Bacteria > Pseudomonadati > Pseudomonadota > Gammaproteobacteria > Enterobacterales > Enterobacteriaceae > Klebsiella > Klebsiella sp. HMSC16A12. Next base: position 1,306 of record NZ_KV792569.1, on the reverse strand, counting down.
GGACCGCGGCTACCACGTAACGGCTGTTCAGAATCCCCTGACTTCATTGCGGGATGATGTGGCTGCAACTGAGCGCGTGCTGGAGCGCCAGAATGGTGACGTTCTGCTCGTTGGTCATTCATGGGCAGGTGCCGTGATAACGCAGGCTGGCAATGCCAGCAACGTCAAAGGACTGGTCTATTTATCCGCCCTTGTTCCTGACAGCAATCAATCCGTATCTGATGCACTGGCGCGATTTCATGCCCCCATGAAAGGTATGGAAGCCGATAAAAACGGACTTATCTGGCTTGATGAGCCTAGGCTGTTTCATCAGGTAATGGCTAATGATATAAGCATCAAAAAGAGCCAGCTGCTCGCTGCTGTTCAGCAGCCTGTCGCCGCTTCCGCCTTTCAGGAAAAAGTGAAGGAAGCCGCCTGGCGAAAGAAACCCTCCTGGTATCTACTCACAGAAAATGACAACGCGCTGAATCCGTCAGTACAGGCCGGTTTTGCTCATGAGGCCGGCGCTAGCATCTCGCGGATTCGCTCAGATCATCTGTCCATGATTTCTCATCCCGAAGACGTGACCGCACTGATTATAAAGGCGGCGCAGAGTATTCACTGACCCCTCATCCCAGGAAAATATGCAATGAAAATTCTCCATCTTGATTCCATTATCAACAATGAATTTTCTGTAACCCGACAGCTGACGGCCGAAATAGTGAAACAGCTGATGGCTGCCGGTCAGAAGCATCAGCTCACTTACCGGGATCTTGTAAAAAACGAAATCAGTCATCTTACCAGTGAGATTGCTGCAGGATTCAGGCCTGTTGCCGGTCTGCCGGTAGCTACAGCCCGGCTTGAATCTGAACGAAAGTTATCAGACTCTCTGGTCTCGGAGTTCCTTGAAAGCGAGGTGATAGTTATTGGCGCGCCAATGTACAACTTTTCTGTTTCCAGCCAGCTGAAGGCCTGGATGGACCGGATTGCCCAGCCAGGCAAAACCTTCAGCTATACCCCAACGGGACCTGTCGGTCTGGCTGGCGGAAAAAAAGTCATCATTGCCTCTGCCCGGGGTGGTTTTTACACCGGTACGTCACTGGAAGAAATGGACTTCCAGGAAAAATTCCTTTGTAAGTTTCTGGGCTTCCTGGGCATCTCGCGCGTTGAATTTGTTCGTGCTGAAGGTACATCTAAAGGCGATGAAGTAAAGCTCAGAGAAATTTCCCGTTCGTTGTCCCTGATACCCCAGGCCATCAATGCTGTTTCTGCCGTTAAGGGGGTCAGTTTGGATCTCGAAAATTATTGTACTATAAGGGCTTCCCCG
>NZ_KV792568.1:34507-91554 GCF_001808265.1 Klebsiella sp. HMSC16A12 | reverse complement strand
ACCCTAAATCAGTAAGTTGGCACCATCACCGCAGATTCAGGCATTTATTACCGTCGCCCGCGAAGGCAATATGACCCTGGCCGCAGAGAAAATGGGGATCACCCAGTCGGGACTGAGCCGACTGCTATTGAGCCTGGAAGCGGACCTGAGCGCATCCTTATTCGAACGACATAAGCACGGCATGGCGTTGAGCGAATATGGCAGCGCCTTTTTACCCTACGCGCTGACGATGCTGAATACCGAACAAAAGGCGCGCGAGGAAATTGAGCTCATCCGCGGCGCCGGGAAAGGCATTCTGCGGATTGGCTGCGTTTCCAGTCTGCTGACCAGCCATTTCATCGATAAGCTGGCGGCTTTCCATCAGCGCCATCCCCAGATCCATCTGCGGATCGTCGACCGCATTGACTCCGAGCTGTATAAGCTGTTGCTGATGCACGACATCGATATCGCCCTCTGCGGTCCCTTACCGCATGATGAGAAAATCGTGGTGCGGGGCAAAATTAACTGGCAGGACCGGATCTGCATCGTCGCCAGGCAGCACCACCCGCTGCATCAGGCGGCGGACGTCACCCTGGAGGCGATGCTGGACTATCCGTGGATCATGCCGCCGCCGTCTAGTACGCCAATGAACATCCTGGCGGATATCTTTCGCGCCCGGCAGTTGCCCTGTCCGCAACCGGTTATTGAGTGCGCCTCATCCTCGGCCATTAAGGCCTTTCTGTGCGAGAGCGATCTGTTAACGTCGATGCCGGCCCCGGTTTACCGACACGAAGAAGCGCTTGGCCTGCTGCGCCCGTTTGAGCTCGAGGGCAGCGTTTTTATCCGGGATTTCTATGCCTACAGCCATTTCGGGGTTCTGTCCGGGGCAGCCCTGCAGTTGATTCAGCATCTGAAGCAGTGAGTCTGGTCGGGTATGGATATTAAGGTGTATGATAAATGCATCTTAAAAAAGACGAAAGGCAGGGAGATGGGGAAGCGTATCGAACGGGAAAAAATGACGATTCAGCGGATGATTGCCCTCTACCAGCGGCGCTGTCCCGAGGCGCAGGCCGATAATGCGCACTATCAGGCGCTGAACGCCTACGCTGACAAGCGCCTTGATAAGTGCGTGTTTGGCGAGAACAAACCGGCCTGCAAGCAGTGTCCGGTGCATTGCTACCAGCCGGCGAAGCGCGAGGAGATGAAGCAGATTATGCGCTGGGCCGGGCCGCGGATGCTCTGGCGCCACCCGATCCTCACTATTCGCCATCTGCTGGACGACAGGCGCCCGGTGCCGCCGCTGCCGGAAAAATATCGACCGAAAAAGTAGCGGCTTTCCCTGGTCAGCGCTGCGCAGCCGGGCGACAAGTCGTGCTCTTGTAGCCCCGGCAAGGCGTTAGCCGCCACCGGGGATAATTGCTGAAGTTTTCTGTTTCTGACTATCGCGGATCGTGCTTGCGACAAAGGCGACCACAAACAGCGCGGTAAACAGCACTACGATAGTCGGCGCTGGCGCGCTGTCGAGATAGAACGCCAGCCACACCCCTCCCGCCGAGCAGCCGATGGCCACCGCTACCGCCAGCAGCAGGGCGTGGATAAAGCGTCTCACCAGCAGAAGCGCGATCGCCCCGGGGGCAATCAGCAGCGAAATCGACAGAATAATCCCCACCGACTGCAGCGTCGCGACGATGGTCAGGGCGATCATGCACAGCAGGCCGTAGTGCAGCAGTCCGCCGCGCAGGCCGCTGGCTTTGGCCTGCGTCGGGTCAAAGGCGTGCAGCAAAAAATCCCGCCATTTGAGACCGATAATCAACGCAATCACCAGTGCGATCGCCGTCGTTTGCCCAATATCGCGGAGGGATATTCCCAGCATATCGCCGAACAGGATATGGTCGAGATGAACATCGGACTGGATCGCTACGTACAGCACCAGTCCGGCGCCAAACATGCCGGAGAAGACAATCCCCATGATGGTATCGCGCTTGAGTCGGCTGTTATCGTCGAGAAAACCGGTCGTCACGGCGCACAGCAGACCGGCGATAAACGCGCCGATGGCGAAGGGGATGCCGATAATGTAGGCCAGCACCACGCCCGGAAAGACCGCGTGGCTCATGGCGTCGCCCATCAGCGCCCAGCCTTTGAGCACCAGAAACACCGACAGCAGCGCGCAGGGAATGGCGACGACGATCGATATCGCTATCGCATTGACCATAAAAGGAAACTGGAACGGGGCCAGGAACAGGTTCAGCATGCGGCCTCCCTGGCGCGGCGGCGGCTGGCCAGCAGGCCGTGCTTCGGCGCGAAGATAAAGGTGATGAGGAACAGCAGCGTTTGCGCGACCACGATAATGCCGCCGGTGGCGCCGTCGAGATAGTAGCTGAGCCAGGCGCCGAAGAAACTGGTCAGGCTGCCGATAGCCACGGCGATAGCCAGCAGGCGCGGGAAGCGATCGGTTAACAGCCACGCGGTGGCCCCGGGAGTGACCACCAGGCAGATGACCAGAAAGGCGCCGACGGTCTGCAGCGCCGCCACGGTGCAGGCGGCCAGCAGGGTAAAGAACAGCAGCTTCAGGCCGCGGGTGTTCAGGCCAATCGAGCGGGCGTGGTGTTCATCAAAGAAGGTCACCATCAGGTCTTTCCATTTCAGCAGCAGAATCGCCATTGAGATAAAGCCGATCGCCGCCAGCTGGATAATATCCTCCGGGGCGATGGCCAGAATATTGCCGAGGATGATGGTCTGAATATTCACCGACGTCGGATTCAGCGACACCATAAACAGCCCGATCCCGAAGAAGGAGGAGAAGATCAGCCCGATAATAGCATCCTCTTTTAGCCGCGAGCGCTGCTGCAAAAACAGCATGCTGCCTGCCGCCAGACCGCCGGAGAGAAATGCGCCGAGCGCGAAGGGCAGGCCGAGCATATAGGCCCCGGCGACGCCGGGTACAATCGAGTGGGAGAGGGCGTCGCCAATCAGCGACCAGCCTTTGAGCATCAGGTAGCAGGAGAGAAAGGCGCAGACGCCGCCCACCAGCGCCGACACCCACATCGCATTGAGCATATAGTGATAGCCAAACGGCTCCAGCAGCCAGCTCATCGTGGGCCTCCCGCCGCGCGCCGGCTGATAAACGGCCGCTCGTCATCGGTGATAACCTGCGCTTCCCCGCCTGTGAGCGCGACGTGGCGCAGCACGCCGCTGAAAGCCCGCTCCAGATTCTCGGCAGTGAAGGTGGTTTCTGTCGGGCCGCTGGCCAGCACGGTGCCTTTCACCATCACCGTATAATCACAAAATTCACTCACTGACCCGAGGTTGTGGGTGGAGACCAGCATGGTACAGCCCTCATCGCGGAGCTCGCGCAGCAGGCTGATGATCCGCGCTTCGGTCTGCACATCGACGCCGGTGAAAGGTTCATCCAGCAGGATCACCTGACCCTGCTGAGCGATGGCGCGGGCAAGAAAGACGCGCTTTTTCTGCCCGCCGGAGAGCTCGCCAATCTGCCGATGGCGGAACTCGCTCATGCCCACGCGGGCCAGCGCGGCATCGACAATCTCGCGATCGCGCGGCTTTGCCCGCCGCAGCCAGCCCATATGGCCGTAGCGGCCCATCATCACCACATCCTCCACCAGCACCGGGAAGGACCAGTCCACCTCTTCCGACTGCGGGACATAGGCGACCAGGTTTTGGCGCAGCGCGCGGTTGACCGGCTGGTCGAGTATGGCGATCTCGCCGTGACCAACGCGGACAAAGCCCATCAGCGCTTTAAACAGCGTGGATTTACCCGAGCCGTTAACCCCCACCAGCGCGGCAATGGAGCCGCGCGGCACGCTGAACGAGGCGTCGCGCAGGGCAGTGTGGCCGTTGCGCCAGGTGACGGTGAGCTGGTCGACATACAGTCCCGCTTGCGCTGCATTCATGGCTGCTTCCTCATCCCGTCCTGGATACCGTTGACGATGGTTTCGGTGGTGACGCGCAGCAGGTCGAGCCAGGTCGGCACCGGGCCGTCGGCGGCGCTCAGCGAATCGACATACAGCACGCCGCCGTAGTGGGCCCCGGCTTCCCGCGCCACCTGACGCGCCGGTTTATCGGAGATGGTGCTTTCGCTGAAGATGGTCGGGATGCGTTCTTTCTTCATGGTGTCGATAACCTTGCGCACCTGTTGCGGGGTGCCCTGCTGATCGGCATTGATCGGCCACAGATACAGTTCGCGCAGGCCATAGTCGCGGGCCAGATAGGAGAAGGCTCCCTCGCTGGTGACCAGCCAGCGCTTATCCGCCGGCAGCTGCGCCAGTCTGGCCTGCAGCGGCGCCATCGTCTGACGGATCTTCTCTTTGTAGGCCTCGGCGTTACGGCGATAGGTGTCGGCGTGAGGCGGATCGTACTTCACCAGCGCATCGCGAATGTTATCGACATAGATCAGGGCGTTATCTGCCGACATCCAGGCATGGGGATTGGGCTTCCCGCTATAGGGGCCCGCGCTGATGCCCATCGGCTGGATCCCCTCGCTGACCACCACCTCCGGAACGCCCTGTAAGTGCTGATAAAAACGGGCAAACCACCGTTCGAGATTAAGCCCATTGCTGAGGATCAGCTGCGCCCCCTGCGCGCGTTTGATATCGCCGGGCGTGGGCTGGTAATCATGGATCTCCGCGCCCGGTTTAGTAATGGAGCTGACGACGGCGGCGTCGCCGGCCACGTTCTGCGCCATATCGGCGATAACCGTGAAGGTGGTGATAACCCTGAATTTCTCCTGCGCCGAGGCCGGCGTCGCGGCCAGCAGAGCCAGCGCGTTGGCCAGCAGCAATGATTTCAGCGATGTCAGGTGTAGCATAGGATCCCTCGCAATGGTGTGGTTAATTTCCCAGCGTTTATAGCCATTGCTATGTTATATAGCACAAGCTATTTATAAATGAAAATAATTCTTATTTGCATGCGTGGGTAATAATGAGCCGGGAAACGAAAGCGCGAAAAGGGGAGGTAAGTCTGGCCCGGCGCCAACCGGGCGAAGATCAAGAGATATCGGCGACCGACTGGCGCGGGATCAGGCGGCCAGCCAGCGAGCGGCCCTCGGCGGTGAAGGTTGGCCGGTCGTCAATCAGGCTGCGAATACGCTGAATACAGTTATCCAGCAGCGCCTCCAGTGGCCAGGAGATGCAGGTCAGCGGCGGGTAGAGCAGCGAGGCGAGCGGGGAATCCTCAAGGCTCAGCAGGGAGACCTCCTGCGGGACGGCGATGGTGAATTCGCGCAGCAGACGCATCGCCTCTGCCGCGTAGCGGTCGCGTTTAACGATGATGACTGAGTATTTACTGAAGCTGTTAATTAAGGTCAGCAGCGCCTGCTCGACGTCATCGTTGGCCGTCAGCACTAGCTGGCGGTTAAAAGGAATGGAGTAGTTCTGCAGGACGTTGCGGTAGCCTTCCAGCATCTGACGGCTGGCATCGTCGCTATCGCTGTCCACCAGCAGGGCGATGTTGCGGTGTCCCTTGCCAATCACATAGCGGCAGGCGCTTTCGGTGGCAAAGGCGAAGTCATAGCCCTGGCTGTTGCTCCCGGCGACGCCGAAGCGGTCAAAGGCGATAACGTTGCGCGGCGCGTCGGCGGCAACGGCGCCCAGCACCACCACCGCCACGCACTGGCGCTGCAGATCGTCGATTACCGCCGCCTGCTCTACCGGGTCGCTGACGTACTGGACCAGCAGGCTTTTATTCAGCCCTTTCAGCGCCTGAGAGAGCAGCGGCAGCAGACGTGCGCCGTGGCTTTCGTCCTGCGCGGAAATCACCAGACCAACGTGGCTGGATGTCTGACTGGCGAGGTTTTGCGCGGCAAAGCTCGGGCGATAGTTGAGTTCTTCAACGGCCCGCAGCACAGCTTCCCGGCTCTCTTCGCGCACGCCCCGGGTGCCGGTCAGCACGCGGGATACCGTCGCTCTTGAGACATTCGCTAATCTTGAAACATCATCAATCGTTGGCATGGCTTTTTCTGTCTGAACATTTTCGCCTAGCTTAACATACCTGCTGAAAAAAGTGTCTACCGCTGCCCTTGCGCGGCGCCGGGAAGCCGGGGCAGCCAGGCCGCGCCGCGCACGCCGCTGGCGTCGCCGAAACGGGCCGGTTTGATCTGCGTGCGGCAGGTGTCGGAGAAGATCCACGGCACGATGGCGGCAGGCAGATCGCGATAGATCTGGCTGACGTTGGACAGACCGCCGCCCAGCACAATCACCTGCGGGTCGAGAATATTGATCACCGACGCCAGGCTGCGGGCAAAGGCATCGATAAAGTGTCGCCAGTGGGCCAGCGCGCGCGGATCGCCGTTTTGCGCCGCGGCGACAATGGCTTCCGCACGGGCTTGTTCCCCATAGCGGCGGGCGAAGCCGGTGCCGGAGAGAAAGCTTTCGATGCAGTTCGTTTTGCCGCAGTAGCAGGGCTGCGGCGGGCCATCGCGCTCAGGAGTATAGCCCGGCAGCGGATTATGCCCCCACTCCCCGGCGATAGCGTTGGGGCCGCTGAGCAGCTGTTGATGAACGGCGATCCCGCTGCCGCAGCCGGTACCGATAATCACCCCGAAGACGGTGGTAGCTCCGGCGCCGGCGCCATCCACCGCCTCCGAAAGGGTGAAGCAGTCGGCATCGTTTGCCATCCACACCGGCTGGCCAAGCTGCTGCATGATATCCCGGCGCAGATCGTGACCGTTGAGCACCAGGCAGTTGCAGTTTTTAATGCGTCCGCTTTGCGGATCGATAGCCCCGGGCAGGCCGATCCCCAGGGTGAACGGCTGCGGGCTGACCGCGCGAATATCGGCAATCAGGGTCAGCAGCTGACGCATAAAGGCGTCATAGCTCTCTTTGTGGGTCGGCCGGCGCAGGCGCTGGACGCATTCGCCCGCCGGGTCCAGCAGTACGGCTTCCATTTTGGTGCCGCCAATATCTATTCCAAGATGTAACATAGTGACCTCGGGGAATCAGGCCCGGCCAGCGCGTCTGGCCGGGCAAGGCGCTAGGCGTGAAGCGGCTGCGCGCGGTAAATCGCAATCAGTTCGGCAATCAGCTCTTTCGCCAGAATGGATGTCATCAGGTGATCCTGAGCATGGACCATTACCAGCGTCATTTTGGTTTTTCCCTCGCCTTCGTCAGCTTCGATAAGCTGGGTCTGTACAAGGTGAGCTTCGCGGGAATAGTGCGCCGCTTCCTGCATTTTGGCGTCGGCGGTGGCGAAATCACCCGCTTTAGCGGCGTGCAGCGCTTCGTAGCACAGGCTACGTGACTGGCCGGCATTGATGATGATCCCCATCACCTGTTCTTCTAATTCCATGATTATCCTCTGAATCGTTAGCGTTAAGCGGTCTGCGCCGCGTTGTCAGCCTGGCCGACGGCGTTTTCACGCTCCTGGGCCAGCAGCTGTTTTTCGTAAGCTTTGAGAAATGGCAGGTAGATCACCATGGCGGTAGCCATACAAATGAGGCACAGGATCACCGGGCTAAAGCTCCAGTTCGCCGCCCACGAGGCGCCGATAGGCGCCGGCGTTGTCCACGGCGTCATCGACACTACGCGGCTGACCAGGTCCAGCTTCAGCGCGAAGTACGCCAGGGTCGCGTTGACCATCGGTACCAGCACGAACGGCAGGAAAAACAGCGGGTTCATGATGATTGGCGCGCCGAAGAGGATCGGTTCGTTGATGTTAAATACGCCCGGCACGACCCCCATCCGGCCGATCGTCCGCAGATGCACGGCCTTGCTGCGCAGCAGCATCAGCGCCAGCGGCAGGGTGGAGCCGACGCCGCCGATCAGCAGATAGTGATCCCAGAAGCCCTGGACATAGATGTGCGGGATAGCGGTGCCAGCGGCCATGGCCGCCTGATTGACCGACAGGTTGGCCATCCAGAACGGGTTCATGATCCCGGTGACGATCAGCGCGCCGTGGATCCCGGCGAACCACAGCACCTGACAGACCAGCACCGACAGCAGGATCGCCGGCAGCGTATCGGAAGCCGCGACCAGCGGCTTCACCAGCGACATGATCGCTTCCGGAATGATCATCCCCAGCTGGGCTTCGATAAACAGGTTCAGCGGATGCAGCGTCAGAATGATCGCCAGCACCGGGATCAGGATTTCAAACGAGCGCGCCACCCCGGCAGGCACTTCCGGCGGCAGGCGAATGGTGATGTTATGCCGTTTGAGGAAGGCGTACAGCTCGGTGGAATAGATGGCCACCAGAATGGCGGTAAAGATCCCCTGACCGGAGAAGTAGGCAGTAGAGATCTGGCCATCTTTCAGAGGCGCGGCTACCAGCAGAAACGACATCAGCGACAACATCCCGGCGGTCAGCGAGTCCAGATGATGGTGTTTGGCGAGGCTGGCGGCGATCCCGACGGCGATAAACAGGGTCATCACCCCCATGCTGAAGTTGAACGGCAGCATCAGCGCATCGCGATGATCGAGCGAAAATTGCAGCCAGGCGCGGGCAAACCCCCACGTCGTATCCGGAGAAAACGGCGGGAAGATAAACACCAACAGGAACGAGCCGACGATCATAAAGGGCAGGGCAGTGATAAAGCCATCGCGGATCGAGGTGACATATTTTTGCTGGCCGATCGCGCCGGCCAGCGGCGTGATCTGCCGTTCGATCACGTCGATCAGTTTAGCGTACAGAGAGCTCATGATCTTTCCTTAGTTCTTTTTTTCGATAAGGGAAAGGGCGAAATCAAGGACCGCGGCGCCTTTTTGCATGCCGTAGTCCATCATATTGATGGGTTCGACGCGGATACCGTATTTATCCGCCTGTTTTTGCAGGTCCTGCTGCATGTATTTCACCTGCGGCCCCAGCAGCACCACCTGATAATGGCCGACCTGTTCGGCAAACTCCGCTACGCCATAGGCGTTGATCTCTACCGGCAGGCCCCGCTGTTCGGCTTCCGCAATCATTTTTTTCATCAGCAGGCTGGTGGACATGCCTGCCGAACAACACAACATAATTTTTTTCATAATTACCGCTCCTGATGAGGTTGGATGAGCGGACTATAGTCAAAATGGATGCATTACGGAAAGCGCTTTCCGTTTGTGGATTTATTAATTGTGACCATGATCACCTATGGCAGGCTTTCACTTTCCGGTGTTGTGGGCGATCATCCCGGCGAGACAACCATTCGCAAAGGTAGGAGTATGAACATTCAGTTAATGAATGTGGCCGTGGACATCATCGAGCAGCGGCTGGCGCCGCTGGCGAATGTTCTGACGCGCAACAACCACATTACGGCGATGCGCGATAGCTTTGCGCTGGCTATGCCCTTTGTGATTGTTGGCAGCCTGTTAGTTCCCATTTTGTTTCCGCCCGTTTCCATCGACGGCGCCTCGCGTTTCGGCCAGGTCTATTTGCTGCTGCGGCCTATCCTGCAGCCGACCTTTCAGCTAACTATTGGCCTGGTGGCGCTGATTGTCGCCTTCGGCGCCAGCGCCAGTCTCGCCAAGCAGTACCGTCTGCCGGAACGGCTCTGCGGTTTAACCGGGTGTCTGGCTTTTCTGCTGTTTATCGGCTTTCGCGAGACTGCGGTGAGCAATGTTTATCTCGGCGGTATGGGGATATTTACCGCCCTGATATCCAGCACCTATTCCATTGAGATAATTCGTTTTTTCTACAAAAAAGGCTGGTGCATTCGCTTGCCTGATGAAGTGCCGCTGATGACCCGCAATGGCTTTCAACTGCTGATCCCGCTGCTGGTGGTGATGCTGTCGATAAGCGTGATGAATGCCATACTGCTGCAGACCACCGGACGCATCGTACCGGAGTTGATCAGCGAAGCGGTGCGGCCGCTGGTGCTGGCGTCCGACACGCTGATGGCGGTACTTATCTCTTTATTTATCTGTAACTTACTCTGGTTTATCGGTATCCACGGCGCGCTGATCATCACCGGGATCATGAACCCCTTCTGGATGACCTATCTGTTTGAAAATCAGCAGGCGCTGGCGGCGGGTTCGCCAACGCTGCCGCATATTTATCTGCAGGGGTTCTGGGATTTTTACCTGCTGATCGGCGGTATTGGCTCCACTTTGCCTCTGGTGCTGATGGCGATGCGCAGCCGCTCGCGGCAGCTGAAAAGCGTGGCCAAGATTGGCCTGCTGCCGTCGCTGTTTAATATCAACGAGCCGATACTGTTTGGTTTTCCGGTGATCATGAACCCGGTTTTTTTACTGCCGTTTCTCTTTGTTCCCCTGATAAACGCCTGTATCGCATGGTATTTAACTCAGCTGGGTATCCTCGATCGCGCGGTGGCGATGCTGCCATGGTCGATGCCTTCCCCGCTGGGGGCGGCATGGTCGGCGAACGGCAGCTGGAAAAATTTGTGCATGAGCCTGTTCGCGATGTTTAACGCCTGGATGCTCTATCGCCCCTTCTTCAAAGTGTACGAACGTCAGCTCGCGGAAATCGAACGCTGATCCTCTCGCCGTCGGCGGCTTATCCCCCGGCGGCACCTGCTCATCTCCTCCTCCTTCCGCTCCACTGCTGGCTCCCGGCGTCATTCTTGTAATTTTATGTGATCAGTCTCACGAATATATTCGCCGCAGAGCTAATTTTGTGAACCAGATAGGCAATTATGGAAAGCGCTTTCCGTAAGTGGATGTACATTTCCGTTTTTGATCCGTAAATTTCCCCTCCGTTATCGGTTCGTGTTAACAAACATAACGTGGGAAAAAAATAATGATAAAGCTGAAACACTCAATACCTCTGGCTCTCCTCTCGCTGGCAGGGGCCAGCAGCCCGGCCTGCGCCGATCCGAAGTATGATTTTGCGCTGCATGGCTATATCCGCTCCGGGATCCTGGCGAACTCCGATGGCAACCGCGCGGACTCCGTCGGCCTGATGCCGGACGGTAAGTGGCGACTGGGCAACGAAGAAGACACCAAGATCGAACTGATCCCCACCGTGACGCTGACGGCGGACAGCGGCGTGGTGGCGAAAGTGCAGGCCAACCTCACTCACCAGTCGAAATGCACCTCCGACTGGAACTGTCAGGATGACGATGGCCATGACGTACAGTTTCGTGAAGGGTTCGCCGAGCTGAGCAATCTGGATTTTGCGCCGGAGATGACCTTCTGGGCCGGTAAGCGCTATAGCAGCTCCAACACCTCCAGCCATCAGTTCGACTGGGAGTACATTCAGTACAACGGCACCGGAGGCGGCTTCGACAACATGGATCTCGGCTTCGCCCGCTTCGACGCCGGGGTGTACGCCTTTTCACCCACCGATGAAACCAAAGCCTACCCGGTGGATAAGGGAGATCAGGGCTACCCGGATGACTATTCTCTCAACCTGTGGCTGAAAAAGATCGCGGGGACAGGCTTCGATCTGGAGCTGATCGGCCACCACATGAACCGTAACGAAAACCATCCAACTTCCGCCGAGAAGGGCTATGGCGTGACCGGTATTTATAACTTTGACGGCTTCTATGGTCTGACCGGAGGATACTCCCGCCTCGCATTGCAGTACGGGAAAGGGCTGGCGGCGGGTGACTCGCTGGGTAAAAACGGCTGGGGCTGGGCCAACCTGGAAAACACCCAGTCCTGGCGAGTGGTGCTGGATAGCGTGGCCTCGATGGGCGACCTGGAGATCTCGACCTTCGCTTTCTGGCAGAAAGATAAAAACTACCGCTGGTGGACAGAAGATGAAAATGGCTGGGGACGCTCGATGTGGGTCGCTGGTATCCGCCCTTATCATCAGATCACCCGCAACTTTGCCATGCAGTACGAGCTGGGCTACGAATACCTGGATGACAAAAACTACAAAGGGGTAAACGGCAAAGGCAAAGGCGGCCTGACCAAAGTCACCGTTGCGCCAACCCTGACCTTTGACTCCGGTTTCTGGGCGCGTCCGCAGCTGCGCTTCTTCGTCACCTACGCGAAGTGGGATAAAGGTGTCTCCGATGCATTAGACGGTAACTACAACTGGGATACCAATACCATCACCGCCGGCGGGTATTCCCGCAGTGGCTCTACCGATACCGTTAACTTCGGCGTACAGGCCGAGGTCTGGTTCTAAGGAGAGAGAACGATGAAGCCGATGAAAAACCTGCTGCTGATGGGGCTGCTGTCCGCGCTGGGGGCCGGCGGGGCGCTGGCCGCCGAGCGCTCGCACTTTACGCACTTTATCACTCGCGACGGCGCCACCCTCAAGGACGGCGACAAGGTGTTTCGTTTCGCCGGGATCCACGCGCCGGAGCTGCACCGCATTGAAGACGACGCCCGCGGCCCCTGCAGGGCAGACCCGCGCGGCTGGGGACAATACTTTAAATGGCCAACGGCCCAGGAGCAACAAAACTGGATCCAGGCGATGGTGCAAACCGGGGCGAAAGCCCAGCGCGTCTACGTGCTGTCGGTGCAGCAGGAATTTGATAAGGCCTGCGGGCGCGAGACCCATATTCTGGCGCCGGAAACGGCGGACGGCATGCCGCGGCTGAATGAGAAAGCCATGCGGGTGTATGACAACATGATTGCCGAAGCGGATAAACAGGGATTGCGTCTGATCCTGCCGTTTATCGACCACTGGTGGTGGTGGGGCGGGCGCGAGCAGCTGGCGGCGTTCTACCACGAAAAAGCGGAAGACTTTTATCGGACCGATAGCAAGACCTTCAAAGCCTATCTGGATGTGATCCGCCAGGTTATCACCCGGACAAATACCGTCACCGGCCGCGCCTATTATGATGAAAAGGCGATCATGGCCTGGGAAACCGGTAACGAGCTGGAGGATACCAACGCCGATTTCCTGCATCAGACCGCGGCGTGGATTAAAAAGTGGGCCCCTCATCAGCTGGTGGTGGATGGCACCTATAAGAAAATTAATCCGTTTGCGTTGACCGACCCCAATGTGGATATCGTCAGCAATCACTATTACACCAATGCCGATAATAACCATCCCGGGCAGGTGACGCAGGATCTGCGCGCCGTCGGCGGGCAAAAAGTCTATCTCGTCGGCGAGTTTGGCCTGCTGCCGGCGGATCAACTGAACGCCATTATGCAGTCGATTGTTCACAGCGAGGTCAACGGGGCGCAAGCCGCCGGCGGGCTTATCTGGGGCTTCCGCGGCCATCGTCACGACGGCGGCTTCTACTGGCATAAGGAGTCGACCGGGCACTACAGCTACCACCTGCCGGGGTTTGCCAAAGAAGGCGAAGCGAACCAGGAGCAGGCGGTGGTCGATCTGGTGCGCACCGCCGCGGCGCAGATGGCCGGGCAGCAGACGATGGCGCCGCTGCCGAAGCCGGACGCGCCTTTGCTGCGCGAAACCACCTCGCCCTTCGCGATCAACTGGATGGGCGCTGCGGTAGGACGCAGCTACGATGTCGAACGCGCCGCCTCACCGACCGGGCCGTGGACGGTGGTGGGCCGGGATATCTCCGATGGCGTTAACGAATGGAATCCGGAAACCATGGTTCTGTTCCGCGACGATTATCGTCAGCTTCAGCTCGGGCATACGTATTACTACCGGGTGACGGCGAAAAACGAGAGCGGTCGTTCGGCTCCTTCCAATGTGATTAGCGTGCAGCATAGCGAGGAGAATCAGCCGCCGGTTGTCACGCTGGAACCGGCCCTAACCACCACGCAGGACCAGGGCGTCGAGCTTACGGCCAGCTGGCAGGACGATGGCCTGCCGTCGCGAGAGGTTAAGGTGGGCTGGCAGCACGCCGGCGATGGCCAGGTGCATTTCTGCCATGCCGATCGGGCTCAAACCCGGGCCTGGTTTACGACGCCAGGCACCTATGCGCTGACGTTCACGGCGGACGATGGGCTGTTGAAAAGCAGCAAAACCGTGACCGTGACGGTGGGCGAGGCGGCGGGGAAAGCGCCAGCGGATTTTTGTCGTTATCACGGCGAAGTTTATGGCGTGGCTGAGAGGCGGCTGACGGTGATGAAGAGTGATAAAGACGCGCTGACAGTTGGTGAGGACGGCTTCCTCGGCCCATTTGCCAACGAGGGGGATAAGGTCAGCTGGCAGGTGCAGGCGCCGTGGAGCGGTCAGTTCCTGCTCAATGTAACCTTCAACGGCAAATGGGGCGGTAAGCAGAACTCATTTGTCGTCAACGGGGGCGCTCCGCAGACCGTGGCCTTCCCGCAGACGGATGAGCAGGGCCAGCAGCTGCGGATACCGGTGACGCTTAAAGCCGGGACTAATCAGATTGACTTCGGCCGCTTCGCCGGCGACTGGGGCTATATGTTCATTAAATCGATCGAAGTGGTCGCTGAGTAGTACGTTCAGGCTGCGCCAGACGGGCGCAGCCTTTTTTCGAAGGAGAGGTTATGCAGCAGTATCAGTTTCCGCAAGGGTTCCTGTGGGGGGCGGCGGCGTCCGGCCCGCAAACGGAAGGGGTCACCAATAAGCGCCATCGTTCCATCTGGGACAGTTGGTTTGCCGAACAGCCGGAGCGATTTTATCAGCAGGTAGGGCCGCAGACCGTGTGTGATACTTATCATCAGTATCCGCAGGACGTGGCGCTGATGAAACAGACCGGCTTCAACTCATTTCGTACCTCGATACAGTGGTCACGA
This sequence comes from Klebsiella sp. HMSC16A12, assembly GCF_001808265.1. NCBI lineage: Bacteria > Pseudomonadati > Pseudomonadota > Gammaproteobacteria > Enterobacterales > Enterobacteriaceae > Klebsiella > Klebsiella sp. HMSC16A12. The sequence continues at coordinate 77,050 of NZ_KV792568.1, read as the reverse complement.
CTGATCGCTGATTTGGAAACCGGCGCGCCGGACCCGGACGCGGTGCGTTTTTATCACGCCTATCTGGATGAGATGATCGCTAACGGCATTGAGCCGATGATCAATCTCTACCACTTTGATATGCCGGAAGCGCTGCAGAAACAGTACGGCGGCTTTGAATCGGCGCACGTAGCCGAGCTGTTTGCCCGCTTTGCCCGCACCGCCTTTAGCCTGTTTGGCCATAAGGTTAAATACTGGATAACCTTCAACGAGCCGATTGTGCCGGTTGAGGGAGGCTACCTGTACGACTTCCACTATCCGTGTAAGAAAGATGGTCGGCTGGCGGCGCAGGTGGCGTTTAACATTATGCTGGCGCACGCCAAAGCGGTAACGGCTTATCGTGAACTGGCGCTGGCGGGCGAGATCGGCGTGGTGCTCAACCTGACCCCGAGCTATACCCTCACCGACAGCGACGCGGATAAAAAAGCCGCCGGGTATGCCGACCTGTTTTTTAACCGCAGCTTCCTTGACCCGCTGGTAAAACATGAATTCCCCAAAGCGCTGTGCGAGATCCTTGCCGCCCACGACTGCCTGCCGACGACCAGCAAAGACGACGCGGCGTTGATCCTCAGCGCGGATATCGATTTTCTTGGGGTAAACTATTACGTGCCGCGGCGGGTAAAAGCGCGTGAGAGCGAATATGACCTCGATTATTTCACCCCGGAATACTATTTCGAAAACGCGGTGAACCCGCAGGGCCGCTTTAATCCTTATCGTGATAACAACGAGATCCTGCCGCAGGCGATCTATGACATTGCCGCCAATATTCGCGATAACTACGGCAATATTAAGTGGTATCTCGCGGAAATCGGCATCGCGATGGATCGACAATCAGAGGGCGAGCCCGGGGCGGACGGGGTGATAGACGATACTTTCCGCATCCAGCTGATGGAGGAGCATCTGGTGCAGCTGCATCGGGCGATAGCCGACGGCGCGAACTGCTTTGGCGTGCACCAGTGGACGTTTATCGACAACTGGTCGTGGATCAATGCCTTCAAACGGCGCTACGGCTTCTGGCGACTGGATCTGGAGACCGGCGAGCGACAGATAAAACGCAATGCGCTGTGGTTTGCCGAACTGGCGACCAGCAACGGTTTTACCAGCGATAAATAGCGCGCTGCGCCAGCGCTCCCTCTCACCGGCGCGGAAAGGGGGAGCGCGCGAGGTTACACCAGCTCGTCTTTATTAATACCCAGCCGCTTCATGCGTGACAGGAGCGTGGTGCGCTTGAGCCCCAGCCGCTGGGCGGCGCCTTTCGGCCCGGCCACCACGCCGTTGCTCTCCTTCAGCACCCGGACGATCAGCTGATATTCATCCTCACCTTCCTCAGGCAGGACCGCCGGCGTCCGCGGGGCTTCCACGATATCCCGCTCCGGCAGGGAGAGCTGCAGTACGTTGCCGCGGGTGAGCAATACCGCCCGTTCGATAACGTTTTCCAGCTCGCGCACGTTGCCCGGCCACTCCATACGCGTCAGAGTGCGCAGGGTTTCCGCCGGAATGCTGTCGATATTGCGCCCCATGCGGCGGGCGATTTTAAAGGTAAACGCCTTCACCAGCAGCGGGATATCGTCGGGACGTTCGCGCAGCGGCGGCAGGTGGATCGGGAACACGTTGAGCCGGTAGTAGAGATCGCTGCGGAATTCCCTGTCGATAACCATCTGCTTGAGATCGCGGTTGGTGGCGGCGATCAATCGAACGTCGGTCTGAATCAGCTTGTTGCTCCCCAGACGTTCGAACTCCTGCTCCTGGAGGACGCGCAGCAGTTTGGGCTGCAGTTCCAGCGGCATATCGCCCACTTCATCGAGGAACAGGGAGCTTTTGTCCGCCAGTTCGAAGCGGCCGATACGCTGGGCGCTGGCCCCGGTGAACGCGCCGCGTTCGTGGCCGAACAGATCGCTCTCCAGCAGCCCGGCGGGCATCGCCGCGCAGTTCATCTTCACCATCCGCCGACCGTTGCGTCCGCTGAGGTTGTGGATAGCGCGGGCGATAAGCTCTTTGCCGGTGCCGGTTTCGCCGAGGATCAGCACGGTGCTGTCGCTCTGCGCCACCATCTCTACCTGCTTGAGCACATTGTTCATCGCCTCGCTGCGGCCGATAATCTCCCCGAATTCGCTCTCGACATTATTGAGCTGCTCGGTGAGGGCGAGGTTCTCATCCACCAGCCGCTCTTTCAGGCGCTGAATTTCACGGTAGGCGAGGGCGTTATCGATAGCGATCGACACCCGCTCGGCGATCTGCCGCAGCAGCTTGAGATTGGTGGTGGTGAAGACCTGTTCGTCGCACTGCGCCAGCTTAAGCACCCCGAGCAGGGTATTGCCGGACATCAGCGGCAGCAGGCATAGGGTCTGGATCTTATTGCCCCACATCTCGAAGAGCATTTTCTCATACGGCGCGAGAGTGTCATGTTCGTGCAGATTAAGCAGCAGCATCTCTTTGCTTTTGAACACGCGCTCGGTGAGGGTGCCGGCTTCATCCACCTCGCTCTGGTCGTGAACCGGGTGGCTGGCGTCAAGATAATGCGTGGAATAGATGTTGAGCTTCCCCTTGCGGTCGCTGCGCAGCACCACGCTGATGGCGTCGATCCGGAAGTAGCGATGGATCTCTTTCGCCACCTCGCTGACCAGCTCGTCGATATCCAGTCGCGAGAGCACCGCGTTGGTGATCGCCACCAGGATGCGAAAGTTGTCGCGCTCGTGGCACAGCAGATCGTAATCGACGTTATTGCTGACCCGGTTCTGAATCTGTTCGGTGACGACGGCGACGATCTGCGCGAAGGTATGCAGCCGCTGGAACTCTTTCTCGCTCCACGGCCGGTTGTCACGGCGGAGGAATTCGCAACCGCCGAAGATCCGCCCGTCCGCCGCCAGCGGCAGCAGCGAATAGTATCCGAACGGGCGATAGAGCCCGCTGCGGATAAGCTGCGGCCAGGTGTCGGCAAAGGTTTCATGATCGCAATGCAGGGCATCCGGCCGGGAGAGTAAGCGACGCACCGGACCGTGGGCCAGGACGGTTTCATCCTCGTAGCTTACCGGATGGCCGGCCTCATCGCAGGCGTACCTGGCCGCGCGGTGATTACCCGCGTTCCACAGGATGATGGCCGCCTCATCGGCCAGCGCGGACTGTTGCACCAGACGGGTCAGGGTTTCGCTTAGCGCGGCCAGATCGGGCTGCTGTAATAAAAGCCGGGTGATATCGAACAGCCCCTGCTGGCCGAGATCGCTCATCGGTGTATACGACATTGCTTACGTCCAAAACGCGCCGACAACGCGGCGCATAAGAAAATGATGGTACAAATAATAGTATGTTAATAAAGCGGTTATTGCCGCTTTAACCCATCCATGGGCGCCCGCTGGTTTGGGCAAAATAATTACGCTGGCTTTTTCCCGGCTCGCGCTGCGCTTAGCCGGGCTACATGTGCGCGCAGTTTTGTAGCCCGGAAAAGGCGCCAGCCGCTATCCGGGACCCGATGCCGTCGTTAACAAATTCTCGGCAGCGGTTCGGCGTGGGGAAGATCGAGCGTCCGCTTCACGCCGTACAGCCCAACGGAACGTACGCCCGGGCGGACGACCACTTCGCCGATTATCGCCGCATCGCGTCCTAACGCGTGAGACCGCAAATGCGCCAGCACGTTTTCCGCCTCGTCGCGGGCGACGGCGAGCACCAGCTTGCCTTCATTGGCGAAGTTCAGGGCGTCCAGACCAAGCAGCTCGCAGACGCCGCGCACCGTGTCGTTGACCGGCAGCGTTGCCTCCTGCAGTTCGATGCCGCAGCCGCTGGCGGCGGCGAACTCATGGGCGACCGCGTTAACCCCGCCGCGGGTGGCGTCGCGCAGGGCTTTCACTCCGCTCAGCGGGCGCAGGGTCTGGATAAGCGGCGTCAGCACCGCGCAGTCGCTGGACAGCGCGCCGTCCAGCCCCATCTGCTCGCGCAGGTTAAGGATGGTGGCGCCATGATCCCCCAGCGTGCCGCTGACCAGCAGCACATCACCGGCGCTAATCTGCTGCGTCCCCCAGTGAACGTCCGCCGGGATGGCGCCGATGCCGGCGGTGTTAATAAACAGCTTATCCGCCGCGCCGCGCGGCACCACTTTAGTGTCGCCGGTGACGATGGCGATCCCTGCCGCCCGGGCGGTGTCGGCCATGCTGGCGACCACCGCTTCCAGGGTGGCCATCTCCAGCCCCTCTTCGAGAATAAAGCCGCAGGAAAGATAGCGCGGGATGGCGCCGCTGACCGCCACATCGTTGGCGGTACCGCAGACGGCAAGCTTGCCGATATTGCCGCCGGGAAAGAACAGCGGGTCAATCACGTAGCTGTCGGTGGAGAAGGCGAGGCGGTCCCCCTGGGCGGCGAGCGCCGCCAGATCGAGGCGCGCCTGATCCTCCTGCTCCGCCAGCCAGGGGTTGGCGAAGGCCTGCATAAACAGGTCGCCGATCAGCTGCTGCATTGCCTGTCCCCCGCTACCGTGGGCTAACTGGACGCTTTTCATACTTCATTTTCCTGACTGCGATATTGATACCAGGCGGCGCAGGCCCCTTCAGAGGAGACCATTAGCGCGCCAAAGGCGCTTTGTGGATTGCAGGTGCTGGCGAAGAGCGGGCACTGGTGCGGTTTACAGCGGCCGGTCAGCACCTCGCCGCAGCGGGCGCGCGGGTCGTCGCACACGCGCTGCGGCGCCGGGCGAAAATGCGCCTCGGCATCGAAGCGCTGATAGGCTGGCGTAAGCTGCACGCCGGAGTCGCTGATGACCCCCAGGCCGCGCCATTCGCTGTCGCCATCCAGGCGGAAGACGTCGGCCATCGCCGCCTGCGCCAGCGGGTTGCCCTCATCCGGCACCACGCGACGGTACTGATTTTCCACATCGCTGCGCTGCGCTATTGTCTGCTCAACCAGCATCACCGCGCCTTGCAGTAGATCAAGCGGTTCGAAACCGGCGACCACTAAAGGACGGTGATAGTCGCTGGCGATAAAGCCGTAGGCCTCGGTGCCGATCACCATACTGACGTGGCCCGGGGCGAGAAAGGCGTCGATACTGTTGTCCGGCTGGTCCAGCAGGCTGCGCAGGGTCGGCAGCAGGGTGATGTGCTGGCAGAAAAAGTAGAAGTTATCGACGTTGCGCTCTCGCGCCTGACGCAGGGTCAGGGCGGTAGCGGGCATGGTGGTTTCGAAACCAAGACCAAAAAAGACCACCTCGCGCTGCGGATTTTGCTGCGCCAGCCGCAGAGCGTCCATCGGCGAGTAAACGATGCGGACATCGGCGCCGCGGGCTTTCGCCTGCAGAAGCGAGCCGTTTTTACCCGGCACGCGCATGGCGTCGCCGAAGGTGCAGAAGATCACTCCCGGGCGGCTGGCAATCTCAATGCAGGCGTCGATGCGCCCCATCGGCAGGACGCACACCGGGCAGCCGGGACCATGAATAAATTCGATGTTCTCCGGCAACAGCTGGTCGAGCCCGAATTTAAAAATGGCATGGGTATGGCCGCCGCAGACCTCCATGATGCGCAGCGGTCGCGCGGCGGTGTGCGGCAGCAGAAGAGCACGCTGCTGAAGATGGGCCACCAGCTGCATCACCTGTTCGGGGGCGCGGTATTCATCTACGTAACGCATTATCGTTCCTCGCCGTACAGCAGCGCGCCGACGTCCGGCTCCACGTCAAACATATTTTGCAGCGCCTCGAGGGTGTCGCGGGCTTCGGCTTCATTAATGACGCTCATGGCGAAGCCGACGTGCACCAGCACCCACTGGCCGAGCCGCGGCTGGCCCTGCTCATCAACGGCGCCGACCAGCGTCAGGTCGACGTCGCGCTGAATACCGCAAACTTCCACCTTCGCCAGCACGCCGTCGATGGCGCAAATTTGTCCCGGAATGCCTATGCACATCGCTGCGTCTCCAGCCAGGTGAGCCACTGCTCCATGCCTTCGCCGCTGGTGGCGGAGACAAGAATAATTTCAATATGCGGATTGACCTCGCGGGCGCAGGCCAGGCACCGCTCAACGTCGAAATTGAGATACGGCAGCAGGTCGACTTTGTTGAGCAGCATCAGGCTGGCGGCGGCGAACATATGCGGATACTTCAGCGGTTTGTCTTCGCCTTCGGTGACCGACAGCACCGCCACCTTATGGCGCTCGCCGAGATCAAAGCTGGCCGGGCAGACCAGGTTGCCGACGTTTTCGATAAACAGAATGCCGCGGTCAGCCAGCGGCAGGCGCGGGGCGGCGTCGGCGATCATCTGGGCGTCGAGATGGCAGCCTTTCCCGGTATTGACCTGAATCGCCGGGGTGCCGGTGGCGCGAATGCGGGCGGCGTCATTGACCGTTTGCTGATCGCCTTCAATCACCGCGCAGTCGGCGCGTCCTTTCAGCCGGGTGAGGGTTTCGGTGAGCAGGGTGGTTTTGCCGGAGCCGGGGCTGGAAACCAGATTCAGCACCAGCTGCTGTTTTGCTGCGAAGCGTGCGCGGTTGCGTGCCGCCAGGCGGTTGTTTTTATCCAGCACGTCGATCTCCACTTCCAGCATCCGCCGCTGGCTCTGCCCCGGGGCGTGGGTACCCGCTTCGCCGTGGCCGTAATGCAGGTCGCCCTCTGGCGTGCGGGTGGGGGCGAAGTGGTCGATTTTGACACCGGTGATGGTCATCGTCTGGCGTGGGGCGGGCGCGAAGGGGGCGCTGCGGAACGCGGAATGCGGGTTTCGTTCGTCTCCTTCAATATAGAGGTTGCCTTCGCCACAGCCGCATGTTGTACACATAATTTACTCCAATTCTAAACGCTGAATCTGTAAGCCGTCATCCGCCACGATCTGCAGCTGGTCGTTATTGCAGTGCGGGCAGCGGCGAACGTGCTGCGAGACAAGATGGACGTACTGCTGACAGCGATCGCACCAGCATTCAGCCTGTTGTTCGGTGATATGCAGTTCGCACCCCTCCGCCAGCGTGCCGCGGCAGACCAGCTCAAAGCAGAAGGTCAGGGCGCTGGCTTCCACGCAGGAAAATGCGCCGACCTTAAGCCACACGCCGGTAACCCGCCGCGCGCCGGCCTGCTGCGCCTGTTGTTCAATAATTTCCAGCGCCCGCTGGCTGAGGGTGATTTCGTGCATAGTCGCCTCCGTATCGCGATGCGCCTTCTATGCAATAACGATGCCAGAATGAAATCGTCGTGGCAGTCAATGTCGATGTCGACGCCCCGGGGCTGTCATCGACATGTCGTATCGGCAGAGGTCTATACAAAAACATAGTTAAATCAATTAAATAAAACCTGGCATGAAAAATGCTTAGAGGGTGCATCTCATGCTACGGAGAAACCGATATGACTATTTGGGAAATAAGTGAAAAGGCGGATTACATCGCCGACCGTCACCGGCGGCAGCAGGAGCAGTGGCACATCTACTGTAACTCGCTGGTTCAGGGGATCACCTTGTCGAAGGCCCGCCTGCATCACGCGATGAGCTGCGCGCCGGACAAAGAGCTGTGCTTCGTGCTGTTCGGCCATTTTCAGGTGTTCGTCGCCCTCGCGGAAGGCTTCAACAGCCACACCATCGAGTACTACGTCGAAAACAAAAACGGCGGTGATAAGTATCTGATTGCTCAGGCCACCCTCGCAATGGATGGCACGGTGGACGGCCGCATCAGCAACCGCTCCCGCGACCAGGTGCTGGAGCACTATCTGGCGATTATCGCCACCGTCTATGACCGTCTGTATGACGCCATGGAACAAGACCAACCGGTGGATTTAAGCCATCTGGCGCTGACCCACTGATCGTAAGGTGTCGACACGTGTCGAAAATGACACCTGCGCAACCTGATTTCGTCAAAAATGACTTTCACCCGAGGATGACCCGGTGAACCGTTTTGTAATTGCTGACTCCACTGTCTGTATCGGCTGCCGCACCTGCGAAGCCGCCTGCTCTGAGACGCATCGCCAGCACGGCCTGCAGGCTATGCCGCGGCTGCAGGTGATGCGTAATGAAAAAGAATCGGCACCGCAGATGTGCCACCACTGTGAAGATGCTCCCTGCGCCACCGTCTGCCCGGTTAACGCCATCCAGCGCGTCGATGGCGCGGTCCAGCTCAACGAGAGCCTGTGCGTAAGCTGCAAACTGTGCGGCATTGCCTGCCCGTTCGGCGCCATTGAATTTTCCGGCAGCCGCCCGCTGGATATCCCGGCGAATGCCAATACCCGGCTGGCGCCCCCCGCGCCGCCGGCGCCGGCGCGCGTCAGCTCGCTGCTCGACTGGGTACCGGGCGTGCGCGCTATTGCCGTGAAATGCGACCTCTGCCACTTCGATGACCAGGGCCCGGCCTGCGTGCGGACCTGTCCGACCAACGCGCTGATGCTGGTGGATAGCCGTGATATCGCCCAGGCCAGCAAGCGTAAACGCCAGCTGACCTTTAATACCGACCTTGGCGACTTGTCGCTGTTCCAGGCGCAACAGGGGGAGAGGGAATGAGTGTAATTGGATTAGTGAATCAGGCGGTGGCGTGGTATGCCGCCAGCGCCGTACTGGCCTTTCTGTTTGCCATGCGCAAACCGCTCAGCGGCGCCATTGCCGGGATCGGCGGCGCGGTGGCCAGCGCCATGCTGGTGGTCGCCGGCGGCGCCGCGCTGCTGATGCCGGAGCGGATCCACGGCGGCATGCTGCAGTTTCTCCACCTGACGATACGGGTGGGGGGCGTCAACGCGCTGTGGCTGCTGGCCATCGGCCTGTCGGCGCTGCCGGTGTCGCTGTTTAATATTAGCTGGCATCGCCACCCGCAGGTGAAGGCCAACGGCCCGCTGGTCAACCTGCTGCTGGCCGCCGCGACCTGCGCGGTGGTGGTGACCAATATCGGTTCACTGGTGGTGATGGCGGAGATCATGGCGCTCTGCGCGGCGTTTCTTACCGGCTGCGCCGCCTCCGGTAAGCTGTGGTTTGCCCTGGGGCGTCTCGGTACTCTGCTGATGGCCTGGACCTGCTGGCTGGTGTGGTCAACCTACGGCACCCTCGAGCTGGCGCAGATCAACCTTCAGGCGGTGGATATGATGCAGAACCCGCTGCTCTGGCTGCCGGGTCTGGTGGGGTTCGCCCTGCTGGCCGGGGCGATCCCGCTGCACGGCTGGGCGCCGCAGGCTCACGCCGGGGCCAGCGCGCCGGCCGCCGCGCTGTTTTCCACGGTGGTAATGAAGGTTGGTCTGTACGGCATGCTGACCGTTTCGCTGGCCGGCGGCGTGCCGCCGCTGTGGTGGGGCGTGATGCTGCTGGCGCTGGGGATGATCACCGCCTTTATCGGCGGACTGTATGCGCTGATGGAGCATAACATTCAGCGCCTGCTGGCCTATCACACCCTGGAGAATATCGGCATTATCCTGCTGGGGCTGGGCGCCTTCGTCACCGGCGTGGCGACCCGCAACAGCACGCTGATGGTGCTGGGCTTTATCGGCGGCATGTATCACCTGATTAACCACAGCCTGTTCAAAACCACGCTGTTCCTCGGTGCCGGAGCGGTGTGGTTCCGCACCGGTCATCGCGATATCGAGAAGCTGGGCGGCATCGGTAAAAAAATGCCGCTGATCTCCCTCGCCATGCTGGTGGGGCTGATGGCAATGGCGGCCCTGCCGCCGCTGAACGGCTTCGCCGGCGAGTGGGTTATCTATCAATCCTTCTTCAAAATGAGCACTGGCGACCTGTTTATCGGCCGTCTGCTGGGGCCGCTACTGGCCGTTGGCCTGGCGATCACTGGCGCACTGGCGGTGATGTGTATGGCGAAAGTCTACGGCGTGACCTTCCTCGGCGCGCCGCGGACGAAAGAGGCGGAAAACGCTACCTGCGCCCCCTGGCTGATGACCCTGAGCGTGGTGCTGGCGGCGGTGTTCTGCCTCGTTGGCGGCATCGCCGCGCCGTGGCTGCTGCCGCTGGTGAGCGGCGCCTTCCCGGTGCAGGCGCAGGTATCGAGCGTGGTGTCGCAGCCGATGATCGCGCTGCTGCTTATTGCCTGCCCGCTGCTGCCGTTCCTGCTGATGATCTTCTTTAAAGGCGATCGCCTGGCGGCGCGCTCGCGCGGCGCGGCGTGGGTCTGCGGTTACGACCACGAGCAGTCGATGGTGGTAACGGCCCACGGCTTTGCCATGCCGGTGAAAGAGGCCTTTGCGCCGTTGCTGAAGCTGCGTCACTGGCTGAACCCGGTGCGTCTGGTGCCGGGCTGGCAATCGGCCTCGGCGCCGGCGCTGCTGCGCGGGATCGCGCTGGTTGAGCTGGCGGTGCTGGTGGTGATTGTCATTTCGCGAGGAGCCTGAGAATGAGTCTGTTAATTGCATTGCTACAGGCGCTGGTGCTGTTTGCCGTCGCGCCGCTGTTGTCCGGGATCGTTCGCGTCGCCCGCGCGCGGCTGCATAACCGCCGTGGACCGGGGGTACTGCAGGAGTATCGCGATATCCTGAAACTGCTGGGCCGCCAGAGCGTCGGTCCTGACGCCTCGGGCTGGGTGTTTCGCCTGACGCCGTACGTCATGGTGGGCGTGATGCTGACCATCGCCACCGCGCTGCCGGTGGTGACGGTAGACTCCCCGCTGCCGGTGCTGGGGGATCTCATCACCCTGATCTACCTGTTCGCCATCGCCCGTTTCTTCTTTGCCATTTCCGGTCTGGACACCGGTAGCCCGTTTACCGCGCTGGGCAGCAGTCGCGAAGCGATGCTCGGCGTGCTGGTGGAGCCGATCCTGCTGTTGGGCCTGTGGGTGGCGGCGCAGGTCGCCGGCTCGACCCATATCAGCGCCATCACCGATACCCTTTACCACTGGCCGGCGGCGCGCAGCATTCCACTGATTCTGGCGTTATGCGCCTGCGCCTTCGCCACCTTTATCGAGATGGGCAAACTGCCGTTCGATCTGGCGGAAGCGGAGCAGGAGCTGCAGGAAGGGCCGCTGTCGGAATACAGCGGCAGCGGCTTTGGCATCCTGAAGTGGGGCATCAGCCTCAAACAGCTGGTGGTGCTGCAGATGTTTGTCGGGGTCTTCTTTCCGTGGGGCCAGATGACCAGCTTCAGCGTCGGCGGCCTGCTGCTGGCGCTGGTGGTCGCCATCGTTAAGCTGGTGGTTGGGGTGCTAATTATCGCGCTGTTTGAAAACAGCATGGCGCGTCTGCGTTTTTGTGCCACCTCCCGCGTCACCTGGGCCGGGTTTGGTTTCGCCTTTTTAGCTTTCGTCTCCTTGCTGGTGGCGTGATTAAGAGAGTTTGAGCATGTCTGAAGAAAAAATCGGTCAACACTACCTTGCGGCGCTGCACCAGGCCTTTCCCGGCGTGGTGCTGGACGAAGCCTGGCAGACTAAAGACCAGTTAACCATCACCGTGAAGGTCAACTACCTGCCGGAAGTGGTGGAGTTTCTCTACTACCAGCAGGGCGGCTGGCTGTCGGTGCTGTTCGGCAACGATGAACGTAAGCTCAACGGCCACTACGCGGTCTATTACGTGCTGTCGATGGAGCAGGGCACCAAATGCTGGATCACCGTGCGCGTGGAAGTGGACGCCAACAAACCGGAATACCCGTCGGTGACGCCGCGCGTCCCGGCGGCGGTATGGGGCGAGCGCGAAGTGCGTGATATGTACGGCCTGGTGCCGGTCGGCCTGCCGGACGAACGCCGGCTGGTGCTGCCGGACGACTGGCCGGACGAACTCTATCCGCTGCGCAAAGACAGCATGGATTATCGCCAGCGTCCGGCGCCGACCACCGACGCCGAAACCTACGAGTTTATTAACGAGCTCGGCAGCAAGAAAAACAACGTGGTGCCGATTGGCCCGCTGCACGTCACCTCTGATGAACCTGGCCACTTCCGCCTGTTCGTTGACGGCGAGAACATTATCGACGCCGACTACCGCCTGTTCTACGTCCATCGCGGGATGGAAAAGCTGGCGGAAACCCGCATGGGTTATAACGAAGTGACCTTCCTGTCGGACCGGGTGTGCGGCATCTGCGGCTTCGCCCACAGCACCGCTTACACCACCTCGGTGGAGAACGCGATGGGCATCGTGGTGCCGGAGCGGGCGCAGATGATCCGCGCCATTCTGCTGGAGGTGGAACGCCTGCACTCGCACCTGCTGAACCTCGGTCTGGCCTGCCACTTTACCGGCTTTGATTCCGGCTTTATGCAGTTCTTCCGCGTGCGCGAAACCTCGATGAAGATGGCAGAGATCCTTACCGGCGCGCCTAAAACCTACGGCCTGAACCTGATCGGCGGGATCCGCCGCGACCTGCTGAAAGAGGACATGATCCAGACCCGTCAGCTGGCGCAGCAGATGCGTCGCGACGTGCAGGAGCTGGTGGATATGCTGCTCAGCACGCCGAATATGGAACAGCGTACCGTCGGTATTGGCCGTCTGGACCCGGAAATCGCCCGCGACTTCAGCAACGTCGGCCCGATGGTGCGCGCCAGCGGCCACGCCCGCGACACCCGCGCCGACCACCCGTTTGTCGGTTACGGCCTGCTGCCGATGGAAGTTCACAGCGAACAGGGCTGCGACGTGATATCTCGCCTCAAGGTGCGGATCAACGAGGTTTACACCGCGCTGAATATGATTGATTTCGGTCTCGATAACCTGCCGGGCGGCCCGCTGATGGTGGAGGGGTTCACCTATATTCCGCACCGCTTCGCGCTGGGCTTCTCCGAGGCGCCGCGCGGCGACGATATCCACTGGAGCATGACCGGCGACAACCAGAAACTGTACCGCTGGCGCTGCCGGGCGGCGACTTACGCCAACTGGCCGACCCTGCGCTATATGCTGCGCGGCAACACCGTTTCCGATGCGCCGCTGATCATCGGCAGCCTCGACCCGTGCTACTCCTGTACTGACCGCATGACCGTGGTCGATGTACGCAAGAAGAAGAGCAAAGTGGTGCCATACAAAGAGCTGGAGCGCTACAGCATCGAGCGTAAAAACTCGCCGCTGAAATAAGGAATCGCCATGTTTACCTTTATTAAAAAAGTTATTAAGACCGGCACCGCGACGCACGCCTACCCGCTGGAGCCGATGCCGGTAGACAAAAACTTTCGCGGCAAGCCGGAGCATACGCCACAGCAGTGTATCGGCTGCGCGGCCTGCGTGAACGCCTGCCCGTCGAACGCCCTGACGGTCGAGATCGATCTGGCCACTAACCAGCTGGCGTGGCAGTTTAACCTCGGGCGCTGCATCTTCTGCGGTCGCTGTGAAGAGGTGTGCCCGACGGCGGCGATTAAGCTGTCGCCGGAGTATGAGCTGGCGGTGTGGAAGAAAGAGGATTTCCTCCAGCAGTCGCGCTTCACTATCTGCCACTGCCGGGAGTGCCAGCGTCCGTTCGCGGTGCAGAAGGAGATCGACTACGCCATCGCGCTGCTCAAGCATAACGGCGATACCCGCGCCGAGCTGCACCGCGAAAGCTTCGAAACCTGCCCGGAATGCAAGCGCCAGAAATGCCTGGTGCCGTCCGATCGTATTGAACTGACCCGCCACATGAGGGAGGCCAGCTGATGAGCACTTTACTTGGCCCGCGCGATGAAAACGGTATTCCCGTGCCGATGACGGTGGATGAATCCATCGCCAGCATGAAGGCCTCGCTACTGAAGAAGATTAAACGTTCGGCCTACGTCTACCGCGTCGACTGTGGCGGCTGCAACGGCTGCGAAATCGAAATTTTCGCCACCCTTTCGCCGCTGTTCGACGCTGAACGCTTCGGGATTAAGGTGGTGCCTTCGCCGCGCCATGCCGATATTCTGTTGTTTACCGGGGCAGTGACTCGCGCGATGCGCTCCCCGGCGCTGCGCGCCTGGCAGTCGGCGCCGGATCCGAAGATCTGTATCTCCTACGGCGCCTGCGGCAACAGCGGCGGCATCTTCCACGACCTGTACTGCGTCTGGGGCGGTACCGATAAAATCGTACCGGTCGACGTCTATATTCCGGGCTGCCCGCCGACGCCAGCCGCCACGCTGTACGGCTTCGCCATGGCGCTTGGCCTGCTGGAGCAGAAAATTCATGCCCGTCTGCCGGGTGAGCTCGACGAACAGCCGACCGAGCTGCTGCATGCCGATATGGTGCAGCCTCTGCGGGTGCGCATCGATCGCGAAGCGCGGCGTCTGGCGGGCTATCGCTATGGACGGCAGATTGCCGATGACTATATGCGTCTGCTTGGCCAGGGCGACAGCCAGGTGCTGCGCTGGCTGGAGGCGGAGAAAGATCCGCGTCTGACCGAGATCGTCACCCATCTCAACCAGGTGGTCGAGGGGGCGCGTATCCGATGAGCGAGACGGTGGTGTTCAGTCAGCTGAGCCGTAAATTTATTGATGAGAACGACGCCACGCCGGATCAGGCGCAGCAGGTGGTCTATTACAGCCTGGCGATTGGCCACCACCTCGGCGTCATCGACTGTCTGGAGGCGGCGCTGAGCTGCCCATGGGACGCGTATCTGGCATGGATCGCCACCCTTGAGGCCGGAAGCGCCGCGCGGCGCAAAATGGAGGGCGTGCCGAAGTATGGCGAAATCGTCATCGACAGCAGTCATGTGGCGATGCTGGCCAACGCCTTTGATAAAGCGCAGTCCGCGCAGACCCCGCAGCAGCAGGCGTGGAGCAAAACCCTGCTCAGCATGCTGCATGATATTCACCAGGAGAGCGCCATCTACCTGATGGTGAGGAGATTACGTGACTGACGTTTTACTCTGTGTCGGCAACAGCATGATGGGCGACGACGGCGCCGGCCCGCTGCTGGCGGAGATGTGCGCGGCGAACCCGGCCGGCCAGTGGGTGGTCATCGACGGCGGCAGCGCGCCGGAAAACGACATCGTGGCGATCCGCGAATTACGCCCCGAACGCCTGCTGATTGTCGATGCCACCGATATGGGCCTAAACCCCGGCGACATTCGCATCATCGATCCCGACGACATCGCCGAGATGTTTATGATGACCACCCATAACATGCCGCTCAACTATCTGGTCGATCAGCTGAAAGAAGACGTCGGCGAGGTGATTTTCCTCGGCATTCAGCCGGATATCGTCGGTTTTTATTATCCGATGACCCAGCCGGTGAAAGAGGCCGTTGCCCGGGTGTATCAGCAGCTGGCAGGCTGGCAGGGCAAGGGCGGCTTTACTCAGCTGGAGGCCTCGGACGACTAGCCCTGCGGCGAACCGGGCTCTCCGCCGGCGCACGACTGGCCGGAAGGGAGCCCCGTTCCCGGCGCTGCCAGCTCAAGATTCTCTATCACTAATTTACCGGGCGACACCGAGACTCTGACCTGCGTGCCGACCGGAAACCCCGCCTGCTCCAGCCAGTCGCCGTTTAAGCTTAATGCCGCGTGGCGGGTGTAGCGCCGCGTCTCCCGCGTTTTGCGGTCCTCATGGCGTTTTCTGACATATCCCACGGTTAACTGGCGAATGGCCCTGGCTATCCCTCTGGCTGCGGTAGGGTGCTGTGCGCTCATGATGTGCTCCTTGCTGAAGATACCCCGGTAAAAGTACTGGATAAAATACCAGTTATTGTAAACAGGTGGCAAACCAGAAACTGGAATCAGGCTCGAGAAAAAAGCATGTAATGGATGCAACAGATAGCCGACGTCCGTCCCCCGGTTATCGCGGGGAACGGGCGCGCGTGGGCGAGGGTGCTTAGTCGAGATCGGCGCCGTTACTGGCTATCACCTTCTGGTACCAGAAGAATGACTTTTTACGCTTACGCGCCAGGGAGCCGTTGCCGGCATCGTCGCGATCGACATAGACAAAGCCGTAGCGCTTGCTCATCTCGCCGGTGGACGCCGAGACCAGATCGATGCAGCCCCAGCTGGTGTAACCCATTACCGGAATGCCGTCGCCGATAGCATCGCGCATTGCCCTGATGTGCTCGCGCAGGTAGCTGATGCGATAGTCGTCATTGATGTCCCCATTGGCATCGATCTCATCGCGGGCGCCAAGCCCGTTTTCCACCAGGAACAGCGGTTTCTGATAGCGGTCGTACATCATGTTCATGGTGATGCGCAGGCCCAGCGGGTCGATGCCCCAGCCCCATTCGCTGGCCGGAATGTGCGGGTTCTTCAGCGACTTGACGATGTTGGCGGCATTGGTGTTGCTGGCGTTCATCTCCGCCGAGGCGCAGCGCGACGCGTAGTAGCTAAAGGAGACGAAATCGACGGTGTTTTTTAGGATCTCGTCATCGCCCGGCTGTTTCGCAATCGTGACCCCTTTTTCCCGGAACACCCGCGCGGCCCACACCGGATAGGCGCCGCGGGCCTGGACATCGATAAAGAACAGGTTTTCGCGGTCCTTCTCCAGCGCCATCCATACATCTTCCGGCTTGCAGGAGTAAGGGTAGAAATTACCGCCGGCCAGCATACAGCCGACCTGATTTTGCGGGTTAATCTCATGGGCGATTTTCGTCGCCAGCGCGCTGGCCACCAGCTCGTGATGCGCGGCCTGATACTTCACCTGCTCCTGATTTTCTCCCTCCTCAAACACCAGACCGGCGCCGGAGTAGGGGCTGTGCAGCATGATGTTGATTTCATTGAAGGTGAGCCAGTATTTCACCAGGCCGTCAAAAGCTTCAAAGCAGGTGCGGGCGTAGTGGCTGAAAAAATCCACCATTTTGCGGTTGCGCCAGGAGCCGTACTCCATCACCAGATGCATCGGCACGTCAAAATGGCACAGGGTGACCAGCGGCTCGATACCGTGCTTTTTGCACTCCTCGAACAGTGAGCGATAGAAGGCGATGCCCTGCGGATTCGGCTGCTGTTCGTCGCCGCGTGGGAACAGGCGGCTCCAGGCGATGGAGGTGCGAAAGACGCTGAACCCCATCTCGGCCATCAGGGCGATATCTTCTTTATAGCGATGGTAAAAATCGATCGCCTGGTGGCTGGGGTAAAATTCGTCTTCACGCAGCGTAAAGCGCTTCTCCAGGCCTAATTTTACCGGCAGGCGATGGGCGCCGTGGGGAAGGGTATCCACGGTGGTCAGCCCCTTACCGCCTTCAAGATAAGCGCCTTCAGACTGGTTGGCGGCCAGTGCGCCGCCCCATAAAAATCCCTGTGGGAAACTCGCCATGCATTACCTCATTATCAATAGTGTATTCAGGCGTGGGATGCCTGGGCCCGGGCCTGGCGCGCTCTGGCGTCGGCAGCGGCCTGCTCAACGGGAATGTCCTCAAAGCCAAGGATCAGCGTCAGGGCAAACGACAGCACCACCGACAGCGCCATCACGCCAAACACCCAGACGATGGTCATTGGATTGGCCGGATCGAAAAACTGCACGCTGGTAAACAGCCCCGGCGCCGCCATCGAATGGCTGGCCAGTCCGGCAATGCCTGCCACCGCGCCGCAGATAAAGCCGCTGATTAAGCTGGCGATCAGCGGGCGCTTCAGGCGCACCGCCACGCCGTACAGCGCCGGTTCGGAAATCCCGGCCAGAATCGCCGATGCCGCGGCGGCCAGCGCCGTCTGGCGCAGCTCCGGGTTTTTGGTTTTCCACGCTACCGCCAGCGAAGAGCCGCCGAGCGACAGGTTGGCGCCGATCTCCGACGGCATCACCATACCCTCTTTGCCGGTTTCGGCGATGGTCTGAATGATGGTCGGCGTAAAGACGCGGTGCATACCGGTCATCACCAACAGCGGCCACAGCCCGCCCATGATCGCCACCGACAGCCAGCCGAGATAGCTGTGGATCGTATACACCAGCGCGGAAATGGCGCTGCCGATCCAGATGCCCAGCGGGCCAATCAGCAGGATCGCCAGCGGGGCGGCGATCAGCACGATCAGCATCGGCTTCAGAAAGTTTTTCGTCACCGCCGGGGTAATGCGATCCACCCAGCGCTCGATATACGACAGGCACCAGGTCATCACCAGCGCCGGGATCACCGTGTAGGTGTATTTCACCGCGGTAACCGGAATAAAGGCGAATTCAACGTGTTCTCCCTGGGCGGCTTTGGCCATCAATTCGATAAACCCAGGATGCACCAGCACCCCGGCGATGGCGATAGCCAGCGACATATTAGTTTTGAATTTCACCGCCGCGGAGGCGGCCACCATCAGCGGCAGGAAGAAAAATGCGCCGTCGCCGATAAGCGCCAGCAGGGTCAGCGTCGGCGAGCCTTTCGGCAACGCGCCGCTCATCTCGAGGATCATCGCCAGCAGCTTGACCATCGATCCGCCGATAATCGCCGGGATCAGCGGGGACATGGTGCCGATCAGCGCGTCGAGGATCCCGGCGCCGATGCGTTTCAGGGTCAGCGGCGCTTTGCCCTGCGGCTCAGCCGGGCGCAGGTCGCCTGGCAGCAGATTCACCACCTCGCGGTAGGCCTGGGAGACAGTGTTGCCGATGATCACCTGGCACTGGTTATCGCTGCGCACGACGCCGAGCACCCCGGCCAGGCCTTTCAGGGTAGAGCTATCGACCTGTTCGTCGTCTTTAACCACGAAGCGCAGACGGGTCATGCAGTGGGTAACGGCGGCGACGTTGTCGACCCCGCCGATTGCCGCGACTATCTGTTGCGCCAGGGCTGCATAATTTTTCGACATCGGATTTTATCCTGTTTATCAATAGGGTACTGATCTGCCACCGCCCCGCATCGCCGGGCGATACCATGTTTTTATAGGAAACCGGTTCCACAAAATCATGGTGAGTTTCATTTAATTTCACAAGAAATAAAAAAATATGATCTCAATTTTGTGATTTTGATCGCTAAGCGTCGCCGTGAGCCGGATCGCGTTGGTGAACAGGGGAATGCTGTAAAAGCGGGAAACGTGCAGTACACTGCCTGCAACTTTTGCAACAGGAAGAATCACATGGCAACGATGCTGGAGGTCGCAAAGCGCGCGGGGGTATCGAAGGCGACCGTTTCGCGGGTGCTGTCGGGCAACGGCTATGTCAGCCAGGAGACCAAAGACCGGGTGTTTAAGGCGGTGGCGGAGAGCGGCTACCGGCCTAATCTGCTGGCGCGCAACCTGGCGACCAAAACCACGCAAACCCTCGGCCTGGTGGTGACCAATACCCTGTACCACGGCGTCTATTTTAGCGAACTGCTGTATCACGTGGCGCGGATGACGGAGGATAAAGGGCGGCAGCTGATCCTGGCCGACGGCAAGCACAGCGCGCAAGAGGAGCGGGAGGCGATCCAGTACCTGCTGGATCTGCGCTGCGATGCGATCATCATCTACCCGCGCTTTCTCACCGTTGATGAGATGGACGATATCGTTGAGAACCACTCGCAGCCGATCATGGTGCTTAATCGCCGCCTGCGCCGCCACGCCAGCCACTGCGTCTGGTCCGATCAAAAAGCCTCGGCGATGCGGGTAGTGGAGCGGCTGATTGCGCTTGGCCATCGCGATATCGCCTTTATTACCGGCTCCCTTGACTCTCCCACCGGCGTCGAACGCCTCGCCGGCTACAAAGACGCGCTGGCTGGCCACGGCATCGCCCTGAACGAGGCGCTTATCGCCGAAGGGCGCTGGACGCCGGAAACCGGGGCGGCGGGGGTGGAGAGCCTGCGTCAGCGCGGGGTTACCTACAGCGCGCTGGTGGCGAGCAATGACGATATGGCCATCGGGGCGATGAAGCAGCTTCACCAGCTGGGCGTTAAGGTGCCAGAACAGGTCTCGGTGGTGGGGTTTGACGATATTGCTCTTGCGCCGTATATGGTGCCGTCGCTCGCCAGCGTCCGGGTGCCGGTGACGGAGATGATTAAAGAGAGCATCAATCGGCTGATCTTTATGCTGGATGGCGGGGAATTCAACTTTCAGCAAAGCTTTCCCGGAGCGCTGATTGAACGCGAGTCGCTGGTGGCGGGCCCCTGTGCCTGACGTCGTCAGCTGTCATCGTCACTACTGACGATGACAGCAAACCGCAGCTATAATAGTCTTTATAATCAATATATTAAAAAATTGGAACGTATTATGCATACTCCGGCGCGTAACCTTCTTACTGCTGGAGAAATGGATGAACCGTTTCATTATCGCCGATGCGAGCAAATGTATCGGCTGTCGCACTTGCGAAGTGGCCTGCGTGGTATCCCATCAGGAACATCAGGACTGCGCCTCCCTGACGCCTCACACCTTTCAGCCGCGTATTCACGTGATCAAAGGGGTCAATGTTTCCACGGCGACCGCCTGCCGTCAGTGTGAAGACGCCCCCTGCGCCAATGTCTGCCCGAACGGCGCCATCAGCCGCGATAAAGGCTTTGTCCATGTGATGCAGGAGCGTTGCATCGGCTGCAAAACCTGCGTCGTCGCCTGCCCGTACGGGGCGATGGAGGTGGTGGTGCGCCCGGTGATCCGCCATAGCGGCGCCGGACTGAACGTCGTGGCGGAAAAAGCCGAAGCCAACAAGTGCGATCTCTGCTTCCACCGCGAGAGCGGCCCGGCCTGCATGGAAGTCTGCCCGACGCATGCCCTCGTGTGCGTTGACCGCAACAAACTTGAGCAGATGAATATCGAGAAACGTCGCCGTACGGCGCTGGCCTGGTAAGTCAAGGCATGAACGGGGTGCAAATCCGCATTCGCGGTAAAGTGCAGGGGGTGGGGTTCCGCCCCTTTGTCTGGCAGCTGGCCCGGGCGCAGGCCCGCTGCGGCGATGTCTGTAACGACGGCGACGGCGTACTGGTGCGGCTGGTCGGGGGCGACGACGGTTTTACAGCCGCTCTGGCTGACCACTGCCCGCCGCTGGCGCGGATCGACAGTACCGCCTGCATTCCCTATCGCTGGGCGGCCACGCCGCAGGATTTCACCATCCGCGAGAGCGGGGCGGGACGGATGCGGACTCAGATTGTGCCCGATGCCGCGACCTGCCCGGCGTGCCTCGCGGAGATGAACGATCCCCGGGCGCGCCGCTACCGCTACCCCTTTATCAACTGTACCCACTGCGGCCCGCGGTTAACCATTATTCGCGCCATGCCCTACGACCGGCCCTTCACCGCAATGGCGCCGTTCCCGCTCTGTTCCCCTTGTGAAGCGGAATTCCGCGATCCTGCCGATCGCCGTTTTCACGCCCAGCCGGTGGCCTGCCCCGACTGCGGGCCGCGACTGGAATGGCGGGCAGAGGGGGAAGCGCTGGACGGCGAGGCGGCGCTGCAGGCGGCTATCGCCCGGCTGGCGGCGGGCGACATCGTGGCGATAAAAGGCATCGGCGGCTTTCATCTGGCCTGCGATGCCGGTAACCCCGCAGCCGTTGCCACGCTGCGGGCGCGAAAACACCGCCCGGCAAAACCGCTGGCGGTAATGCTGCCGACGGCAACGGGCTTACCCGCCGCCGCTGCGGCGCTGATGGGCTCCCCGGCGGCGCCCATCGTACTGATTGCCAAAGCGCAGGTCTCCGGTCTGTGCGACGAAATAGCGCCAGGGCTTGCGGAAGTTGGGGTGATGCTGCCGTCTAATCCGCTGCAGCATTTGCTTCTGCAGGGCCTGGCGCGCCCCATCGTAATGACCTCCGGCAACCTTAGCGGCCGTCCGCCGGCGTTAAGTAATGCTCAGGCGCTCAATGAGTTAGCCGACATTGCCGACGGCTTTCTCTTGCATAATCGCGACATCGTACAGCGGATGGATGATTCACTGGTGCGCTCAAGCGGTGAAATGCTGCGCCGCGCCCGGGGCTACGTCCCGGACGCGCTGCCGCTGCCGCCGGGGCTAGGAGACATCCCGCCGCTGCTGGCTCTCGGCGCGGATATGAAAAATACTTTCTGCCTGGCGCGCGGCAGCGAAGCGGTGCTGAGCCAGCACTTTGGCGATCTTGGCGAGGAAGGTGTTGAACAGCAGTGGCGCAGCGCCCTGCAGCTGATGCAGAGCATTTACGCGTTTGTGCCGCAGCGGGTGGTGGTTGATGCCCATCCCGGCTATCGTTCAACGCAGTGGGCGGCCTCCCTGCCCCTGCCGCTGGAGACAGTGCTGCATCACCATGCCCACGCCGCGGCATGCCTGGCGGAGCACCGCTGGCCGCTTGACGGCGGGGACGTTATCGCCCTGACACTCGACGGTATTGGTATGGGGGAGAACGGCGCGCTGTGGGGCGGGGAGTGCCTGCGGGTCAACTATCGCGAATGCGAACATCTTGGCGGGCTGCCGGCCGTCGCGCTGCCAGGGGGGGACCTGGCGGCACGCCAGCCGTGGCGAAATTTGCTGGCCCACTGTCTGGCATTTGTCCCTGACTGGCAGGATTATCCGCAGGCCGCCACCCTGCGCCAGCGCAACTGGCCGCTGCTGGCGCAGGCCATCGAGCGCGGGATTAACGCGCCGCGCGCCTCATCCTGCGGACGGCTGTTTGATGCCGTTGCCTGCGCCCTGGATTGCGCGCCGGAGAGTCTGAGCTATGAAGGCGAAGCGGCCTGTCGGCTGGAGGCGCTGGCCGCCAGCTGCCCCGGCGTCAGCCACCCGGTTACGCTGCCTTGGCGCGACGACGCGCTGGATTTAGCGACCTTCTGGCGGCAATGGCTGAGCTGGCAGGCGACTCCGGCGCAGAAAGCCTGGGCATTCCACGACGCCCTGGCCTGTGGACTGGCGGCGATGGCCCGCGACTGCGCCACCGTCCGCGGCATCGACACGATGGTCTGCAGCGGCGGGGTGCTGCATAACCGCCTGCTGGCGGCGCGATTGACCTTTTATCTGGCGGATTTTACTCTGCTGTTTGCGCAGCAGTTGCCGGCCGGCGACGGCGCAATCGCATATGGTCAGGCGGTGATCGCCGCCGCCCGCGGGCAGGCTCAAGGAACACAACAATGATAATGACAGTTTTACGCCAGCAGCCGCGCGCTGCGGGTCTGGTGCTGGGGTTGATCGCGGCGAATTTACTGGCCTGGTGCTGGGCGCTGCAGGCCTTTGGCGACAGCGGCGCGCTGATGGCCGCCAGCCTGCTGGCCTGGGGCTACGGCCTGCGCCACGCGGTGGACGCCGACCATATTGCGGCGATTGATAACGTGACCCGCAAGATGATGCAGCAGGGGCGGCGGCCTTTCGCCGTCGGGGTGTGGTTTTCGCTGGGCCACTCATCGATTGTGGTGCTGGCCTCGGCGGCGATTGCCGCGACCGCCACCGCCTTCAGCACGCAGATGAGCTGGCTGCATGATACCGGCAGCGTTATCGGCACCGCCGTGTCGGCCCTGTTTTTACTGGCGATGGCCTTTATCAACCTGGTGATTTTACGCAGCGTGTGGCGCAGCTTTCGGGCATGGAAGCGCGGAGAGCCGGTGAGCGACGAAATCGTCAGCGGCGGCGGGGTGATGAGCTGGCTGTTTGGCAAGACCTTCCGTCTGATAAGCCGCAGCTGGCAGATGTACCTGGTCGGTTTCCTGTTTGGCCTCGGTTTTGATACCGCCACCGAAATCGGCGTACTGGGTATCTCCGCCGCCGGTGCGTCGAGCGGGATTTCCGTCTGGTCGATTATGGTCTTCCCGGCGCTGTTCGCCAGCGGTATGGCGCTGGTGGATACCCTCGATAACGTGCTGATGGTCGGCGCCTACGGCTGGGCGTTCAGCAAACCGCAGCGTAAGCTCTATTACAATATGACCATCACCGGTACCTCGGTGGTGGTAGCGCTGTTTATCGGCGGCCTGGAAGCGCTGGGGTTGCTGATGGATAAGTTTGCGCTCAGCGGCGGAATATGGCGCTGGGTAGGGGCGTTAAACGACAACCTCGGCGACGCCGGATTTGTGGTGGTCGGGTTGTTTGTCGCCTGTTGGGCGCTGTCGGTGCTTAACTATCGCTGGCGCGGCTACGACAATCTGGCGCGCTAGGCTGGATATGTTCCCGGCTTGCGCTGCGCTTAGCCGGGCTACCAGGACAATACCGTAGCCCGGCTAAGGCGTTTACGCCGCAAGCCGGGAAAACCATCAACTTACCAGTTGTTTGAGCAGCGCAAAGGCTTCCTTCATTTTGTCTTCGCTGACCACAAAGGCGCGCAGCTGGTTTTCGGCATCCACGCCTTTCGCCACCAGCCCCTCTTTGGCGGCCACGATGTTCCACGTCAGATCGTCGCGGCGGGTGTCGCCGGCCAGATGCAGCGGCAGATCCGGGGTTTTCACCTTCACCAGCATTGGCGGCAGCTTGAGTTCTCCCGCCTGCGCCAGCAGATTTTTACTCAGGCACATGGCGCTGAGTAAAATCGGCTGCAGGAACGGCAGTACCACGCCGTTGATTTCCGCACAGTCGCCGAGCGCATAAATCGCCGGGTCGCTGGTTTGCAGCTGGCTATTGACCACAATACCGCGGTTAATCTGCAGTCCGGCGTGGCGCGCCAGCGACGTTTCCGGGCGCAGGCCGGCGGCGGCCACCACCGCATCGACGGTTATCGCGCGCTGGCGATCGAGACTGACGCGAATGCCGTCGGCGGTTTGCTCCAGCCCCTCCAGCTGCGTTTTCAGCATCAGATGTACGCCCATCTCGGTGAGCCGATGCTGCAGGCGGCTGCTGGCCTCCGGCGGCATCAGCGCCGCCAGCACGCTGGCGGAGTTATCGACTACCGTTACCGCTTTACCGGCGCGGCAGAAATCCATCGCCAGTTCGCAGCCAATCAGGCCGCCGCCGACGATCAGCACGCGCTTCGCGTCGTGCAGCCGGCTCTGCGCCGCGCCATATTCGCGCTGGCTATTGAGCGTTAGCATCAGCTCGCGCCCCGGCACCGGCGGAATAAACGGCGTCGCGCCGGTGGCCAGTACCAGTTTGTCGTAGCGCCACTGGTTATCCTGGCTCTTCACTAACCGGTTTTCGGCGTCGATATCGCTTACCCAGGTATGGGGAAACAGACGCAGAGTGTACTGCTCGGCGAACTCGCCGGCACTTTGCAGGGTCAGATCGTCGGCCTTCTGTCCGCGGCTGATGACATGGCTGAGGTCCGGTTTGTTGTATTCATCCATGCTATCGGCGGCGATGAGGGTCAGCGGGATTTGCGCATCCTGCTTACGAATATTTTTCACCAGCTGGCGGGCCGCGAAACCCGAGCCGATGATGACGATGCCATCACTCATTTTGCCTCCGTCGCCAGTACGTCAAAGACATCTTTGCCAAGAGAACACTCAGGGCAGAGGAAATTGTCCGGCACTTCGCTCCACGGCGTACCCGGCTGTACATCCTGATTAGGTTCGCCTTTCGCCGGGTCATAGACCCACTGGCACACGCTGCACTGCATCATGGGACCGAGATCGGCGGCCGCGGCACAGGCGCAGTCCTGTGGTTCCGGCGTTGTCGCTGCTTCAGCAACCGGCAGCGGCGAGAGGGCCCATTGGCGAGCGATGTCGCGACCGTGTTGGCGGCACAGCTCCAGCGCGTCGATATCCGGGCGCCATTTGGCTTTCAGGCTCAGCGACATCTCAAAGCCGGCATCCTGCAGGCGGGTGGACAGGCGGTCTACCGCGCCGCCGCTCCAGCCGTGCGAGCCAAAGGCGCTGGCGCGTTTATTGCGAAAACGCAGCCCGGTCATCTCTTCCACCAGCCCGGCGATTTTCGGCATCATCACGTTGTTCATGGTGGACGTGCCGACAAGTACGCCTTTCGAGCGGAAAACATTGGTGAGGATGTCGTTTTTGTCGCTGCGGGCGACGTTAAAGATTTTCACCGCTACCCGTGGGTCAACCTCGGTGATCCCCTGGGCAATGGCGTCCGCCATCATGCGGGTATTATTGGACATGGTGTCGTAGAAGATGGTGATGCGATCTTCCTGATAATCCGCCGCCCACTCGAGGTATTTCTCGACGATTTGCGTCGGGTTATCGCGCCAGACCACGCCGTGGGAGGTGGCAATCATCTCCACCGGCAGGTTGAAGCCGAGGATTTCAGTAATTTTCGGCGTCACCAGGCGGCTGAAGGGCGTCAGGATGTTGGCGTAGTAGCGCTGGCACTGTTCGTACAGTTCAGTCTGGTCCACTTCATCGTTGAACAGATGTTCGTCGCAATAGTGCTGGCCGAAGGCGTCGTTGCTGAACAGCACCGCGTCGCCGGTCAGGTAGGTCATCATGCTGTCCGGCCAGTGCAGCATCGGCGTTTCCACGAAGATCAGCTGATTACCGTTACCGATGTCGAGAGTATCGCCGGTTTTCACCACGTGGAAGTTCCACTCCGGATGATGATGGTGGCCGTTGATCGAGTCGATGGCGTTGGCAGTGCAGTAGATCGGCGTATCCGGGATCTGCATCATCAGTTCGGTCAGCGCGCCGGCATGGTCCTCTTCGGCGTGGTTAATGACGATATAGTCGAGGTCGGCGAGGTCGATTTCGCGGCGCAGGTTCTGTACGAACTCGCGGCTGAATTTATGATCGACGGTATCGATCAGCACGTTTTTCTCTTCGCGGATGAGATAGCTGTTGTAGCTGCTGCCGCGCAGCGTTTTATATTCGGTGCCGTGGAAATCACGCACTTCCCAGTCACGTTGGCCAACCCAAAGAATGTTATTTTTCACCACAATAGACATAGCAACCTCAATCAATACAGTGTGTTTAAACTCAGTTGACTGGCTTATATCAAGTTGCGTGCCAACTTTTTAATTCATTGATAATTATCTGTTTTTAATTTTTTCTGATTTTGGTTGTTGTCAAAATGACAATGGTTAAAATAGTCGATATGACAATGCGTATTGTCAAAATGACAATGGAGCGGCAATGAGTTTTTCCGTCGACGAGCTGGCGAGAATCGCCATAGATTTACAAAGTGATATTGGTCACACCGACCGCTTTTCGCGCCTGATTACTACCCTGCGGCAAATTCTTGGCTGCGATGCCTCGGCGCTGCTGCGCTATGAGGCGCATCAGTTTGTGCCGCTGGCGATCGATGGCCTGGCGCAGGATGTGCTCGGTCGGCGCTTTGCCCTGGAAGGACACCCGCGGCTGGAGGCGATTGCGCGCGCCGGGGATGTGGTGCGCTTCCCGGCGGATAGCGACCTGCCCGACCCCTATGACGGGCTGATCCCCGGTCATGAGAGCCTCAAAGTCCATGCCTGCGTGGGACTGCCGCTGTTTGCCGGGCAGACGCTAATTGGCGCGCTGACCCTGGACGGCATGGATGCCGATCGTTTCGATAGCTTCAGCGATGAAGAGCTGCGGCTGATTGCCGCGCTGGTGGCCGGGGCGCTGAATAATGCGCTGCTTATCGCCCGCCTTGAAGCGCAAAACGTCCTGCCGGCGCAGGCGGTGAATTACCCGCTGCCGGAGCGCCAGGAGATCATCGGCCTGTCGGGGCCCATGCTGCAGCTGAAAAAAGAGATCGATATCGTCGCCGCCTCGGATTTAAACGTGCTGATCAGCGGCGAAACCGGCACCGGCAAAGAGCTGGTGGCGAAGGCGGTGCATCAGGGGTCGCCGCGAGCCGCCAACCCTCTGGTGTACCTCAACTGCGCGGCGCTGCCGGAAAGCGTAGCGGAGAGCGAGCTGTTCGGCCATGTGAAAGGGGCATTTACCGGGGCTATCAGCAACCGCAGCGGTAAATTTGAGATGGCGGATAACGGCACCCTGTTTCTTGACGAAATCGGCGAACTGTCGCTGGCGTTGCAGGCCAAACTGCTGCGCGTGCTGCAGTATGGCGATATTCAGCGCGTCGGCGATGACCGCAGCCTGCGGGTCGATGTGCGGGTGCTGGCGGCGACGAACCGCGATCTGCGCCAGGAGGTGGTGGAAGGGCGCTTTCGCGCCGACCTGTACCATCGGCTGAGCGTCTTCCCGCTGTCGGTTCCGCCGCTACGCGAGCGGGAAAGTGACGTGGTGCTGCTGGCGGGCTATTTCTGCGAGCAGTGCCGCCTGCGGATGGGGCTGGCGCGGGTCATTTTGGCTGAGGCGGCGCGAAACCGGCTGCAGCAGTGGTCCTGGCCGGGCAACGTGCGCGAACTGGAGCATGCTATCCATCGGGCGGTGGTGCTGGCGCGGGCCACCCAGGCCGGTGATGAAGTGGTCCTGGAGCCGCAGCATTTCCAGTTTGCGGTGGCGGCGCCGATGTTGCCGACTGAGACGGCGGCAGCGGCGCCCGCGACGGGAAACATCAATCTGCGCGAGGCGACCGACTCTTTTCAGCGAGAAGCCATTAGCCGCGCGCTGGAGGCGAACCAGGGCAACTGGGCGGCGACCGCCCGAGCGCTGGAACTGGACGTCGCCAACCTGCATCGGCTGGCGAAACGTCTGGGGCTTAAAGGATCCCCGCCTGGTAAAAGTTCTGCAGGTTAATGGCGCCGACCAGTTGGCCGTTCTCATCCACTACCGGCGCGGCGCTGATTTTGTGTTTCATCAGCCACTCTTTGGCTTCCACCGCGCGGCTATCCGCCTGCAGCGTTACGCCGTTGCGGGTCATCGCCCGAGTGACGCCATCGTTGAGCGTACCGCCAGCAACCAGCCAGCGGCGCAGGTCGCCGTCGGTGAAAACGCCCTGCACGCGGTTGGCTTCATCGCAGACCGCCACCAGGCCGAGTCCGGTTCGGCTTAGTTCGAGCATGGCGTCCATGACGTTAGCCTCGGTATTGACCCGCGGCACTTCTTCATCACGACGCATCAGGTGATGCACTTTGTTCAGCAGCCGCGCGCCGAGGGCGCCCGCCGGGTGGGAACGGGCGAAATCCTCTTCATTGAAACCGCGCGCCTGCATCACCGCCATCGCCAACGCGTCGCCCAGCATCAGCGTGTTGACGGTGCTGGAGGTTGGCGCCAGATGCATCGGGCAGGCCTCGCGCTCCACGGCGATATCCAGCACTGCTTTCGCCGCCAGCGCCAGCGGCGAGGTGGATTTGCCGGTCATCGCCAGCAGCGGAATGCCTTTTTCTTCCAGCCGCGGCACGATGAGATCCAGCTCTTTCGCGCTACCGGAGTAGGAGATAAACAGCATCACGTCGCGGCTATCGAGCATGCCGAGATCGCCGTGCAGGGCTTCCGCCGGATGGACGAAAAAGGCCGGGGTGCCGGTGCTGGCGAAGGTTGCCGCCAGCTTTTTACCGATGTGGCCGGATTTACCGATACCGGAGACAATCAGTTTGCCCTCGCAGTGGATAATGGTTTCCGCCGCGCGGATGAAGTCGTCGCCCAGGCGCTCCGGCAGGCGGCTCGCCTCCTGCAGCTCAAGCATCAGGGTCTGGCGTCCGGCCTCTAACAAAAAGTTACTCATGATGTTCTCCAGTAATAATGACTTCAATACCTTTGGCTTCCAGCGCCCGCTGGAATTCCGGGTCAATATCGGCATCGGTAATCAATTTATCCACGCGTTCAAGGCCGCAGACAATATTGGGGCTTTTACGACCAAACTTGGATGAGTCGGCCATCAGGATCACTTCGCGGGCGGCGTTGCACATCGCTTTGCTGACGGTATAGACCTCATTAAAGGTAGTGACTCCGGCGTTCAGATCGATACCGTCGGTGCCCATAAACAGCTTGTCGAAGCTGAACTGTTCGAAGGCGTTTTCCGCCAGCTGGCCGTGAAAAGAGGCCGATTTTTTACGGAAGGTGCCGCCCGGCATCAGGATGGTCTGCTCGTTATCGAACTCTGATAGCGCGTTGACGATATGCAGGCTGTTGGTCATCACCGTGATGTTATTGAAGTGACTCAGCAATGGCACCATCTGCAGCACGGTGCTGCCGGCGTCGAGGATAATTGAATCGCCATCGTGGATGTATCGCACGGCGGCCTCGGCAATCTGCGCTTTTTTATGGGTGTTGATCAGCGTCTTATGGTCAATCGGCGGATCGGCTTCATCCTTGTTGAGTACCACGCCACCGTAGGTGCGAATGACGGTGCCGGCGTTTTCCAGCGTGACCAGATCCTTGCGGATGGTGGTGCCAGTGGTATCGAAGTGTTGCGCCAGCTCTTCGACCGAGCATTTTCCCTGCGACTGCAGGAACTCGAGAATGGCTGCCTGGCGCTGACGTGGTTTCATAGGCGTCTATCCTGCGTTTAAGTTTCGAAGTGATAATTTCGCAAGATATTTACTTTTACAACGAAATTATCCATGTTTCGGATTAAGCGCTAATGATAGTGCATTCTGACAGCGCGGATCATGGGGAAAGATCACATCAGGCTGCAATTCCGCAATATGTTTGCCTGCCAGAGCCGGGATCTTTTGCGGACTGGCGAAAATGGTGAAGCCTTTCATCAGCAGCGTGTCGCTAATGCGGTCGTTATCATCGACGGCGATGGCGACG
Organism: Klebsiella sp. HMSC16A12; assembly: GCF_001808265.1. Classification (NCBI taxonomy): domain Bacteria; kingdom Pseudomonadati; phylum Pseudomonadota; class Gammaproteobacteria; order Enterobacterales; family Enterobacteriaceae; genus Klebsiella; species Klebsiella sp. HMSC16A12. Next base: position 46,966 of record NZ_KV792568.1, on the reverse strand, counting down.
ATGGCGCGCGGTTGAAAGCGCCCGGCGGAGCGGCCGACGCCCACCCGCCCCTGCTGGCACAGGCTATCAAAGGCGCGATTGAAGCGGCGGATCTGCCAGCCGCCAAAGGCCAGCTGGGTAAGCCAGGCGATGGCGGCGACGATGATTAATGCAGTAATCATAGGTCTCTCCTTAAGGGGGGCGGGAACAGCCCTGGTCACGGCGCGAGCGCCTAACCCGAGCGACCCGCGGTGCCGTTTTTTTGTCGGGTGGCGGCTAACGCCTTACCCGACCTACAGTTTTGTAGCCCGGATAAGCGCAGCGCCATCCGGGAACCTGTTAAAACATCACCTGGCCGCCGGTGACGTTGATCGACTGCCCGGTGCAGTACGACGCCTGTGGGCTAGCGTAAAACATCAATACGTTCAGCACATCCTGGTATTCGCAGCCGCGCTTCAGCGGCACCTTGTCGATGTAGTACTGCTCGACTTCGCTCTCATCGATACCGAGCTTGGTGGCATACTGCGGCAGCAGCGACTGGAACATCGGCGACTTCAGCAGATTGCCGAGCATCAGCGAATGCACGGTAATGCCATATTCCGCCAGATCCAGCGCCAGCGACTGGGTCAGCCCGACGCCGCCGAACTTCGCCGCGCTGTAGCCGGAGTTGTGCTTACTGCCGACTTTGCCGGATTTCGAGTTGATCTGAATGATCCGCCCCTTAATGCCGTCGCGGATCATCAACCGCGAGAACTCGCGGGCGCAGAGAAAATAGCCCACCAGATTGACCTGCAGCGAGCGGTCGAAATCCCCCAGCGCGAAGTCGCTAATAAACGCCGCCTTGGCGATCCCGGCGCTGTACACCAGCAGGTCGACGCGCGAAAAAATCTCATCCACCCCGTGGGCCAGGGCGGTGACGCTGGCCTCGCTGGTGGCGTCGGCGCCGAAGCCGTACGCCATACCTTCGCCATACTCAGCGTTAATCTCCTGGGCGACGCGGCTGGCTTTTTCGCTCTGAATATCGACCACCGCCACGCGGTAGCCCTCGGCGGCCAGCCCGCGGCACAGAAACTCTCCTAAGGTTTGTCCACCGCCAATGACAACAGCAACCTGATTCATCTCTCTCTCCTTTTAAGCAACAAACTTCAGTACGCAGCCGGGCGCGATGGCGTCCGGCACCGGGCCCGCCACATGGACGGTACCTGGGAACTCCGCTTCACGATGGCCGTCAAAGCGCAGGGTGATGTGGCCCAGCTCGCGCAGGTTTTGTTCAGCGACCTCGCCGACGGCGGTCACCGGGTAGCGCTGTTCGCCAAGCTGCAGCTCTGCCCCCGGCTGCAGCGTGCCAGCAAGCTCGCCGTGGTTGTGAATAAAGCAGTACTCTTCGATATCCGCCGGGGCGCCCTCGCGGAAGGTAATCAGCATTTGCTCTTCCAGCGCCATCGTCGCGCAGGCGCCGATGTGCGTAATGGTGGTCTGGTAAATCACAGTCATCTGCAGGAACCTCTTACTGGTAAATAAATCCGGAAACGAACCACGCGATCAGCACCGTTGGTGCGCCGGTCAGAAAGCGGCTGACCAGCACCGACGGCACGCCGACGCGCACGGTATCCTGGCGGGCTTCGGCTAGCGACAGGCCTACCGGAATAAAATCGCAGGCGGCCTGGGCGTTAATGGCGAATAGGGCGGGCAGGGCGAGGTGCGGCGGAATGTTGCCGAGGCCGATTTGAACGCCGATCAGCACGCCGATCACCTGGGCAATAACCGCGCCGGGGCCGAGAAACGGCGACAGCAGCGGGAAAGAGCAAATCAGCGCCAGGGTTACCAGCCCCAGCGGATGGCTGGCGAGCGGCGCCAGGCCGTGGGCGATCCAGTCGCCGATGCCGGAGGCCATGATGATGCCGATCAGCGCCGAGACGAAAGCCATAAATGGCAGAATGGTTTTCAGCACCGTATCAATGGTGTCGCGCCCGGCCTGGAACAGCACCGCCACCACCGAACCCATGCCCATCCCGACCTTCGCCAGCAGGCCATCGCTCTGTTCAGTAATCTTCTTGCTGGTGTCGTAATCGCGACCCGCGCTCTTGTTTTCCGCCGGCGGCTCGGAAACCCCTGCGCTGTCGGGAGCGATGCACTGGATGTTGTCCTCTTTGACGCCGGAGACATAAATATCTTCCGTGATGTACTGGGCCAGCGGCCCTGATTTGCCGGTGGCATGGATATTCACCGTCGGGATGCGGCGTTTAGGATAGAGCCCGCAGCGCAGGGTGCCCCCGCAGTCGATAATCGCCACGCCGATCTCGCTTTCCGCTGGTTCTCCCTCTTTAAACCCGTCCACCGGCTGCCAGCCGGTCAGGCTGGCGATGCGGTCAACGATCGCCGGGCGGGTGCCGGCGGTGATATAGACGATCTTTTTGCCTTCGACGGCGTCGAGCTCAAGCGGGCCGCCCCAGCCGCCGGTGCCTTTCTCTATACGAATACGGGTCATGATGTCGCTCCTGACAGATGCACTTTCTGGGAAAGCTGAATCGCCATTTTTCTCTCGAAAATCGAGGTGGTCAGGTCGGTGACCCAGCCGCGGAAGAAGTTAGTCACCAGCCCGACCAGCAGGTAGCTCACCGCCAGCGGACCGAGCGGTAGGCCGAGGGTAGTGAGGCCGTTGGCGATGCCGAGATAGACGAACAGCTCGCCGGGGTTGATATGTGGAAACAGTCCGTTCATTGAGTGGCAGCTATACGACGCCGCCGCGTAATAGCTGGGCTTGTACTTCTCTGGCATAAACCGACCGAGGCTTAACGTCATTGGGTTACAAAACACGAAGGTGCCGATGCAGGGTAGCAGCAGGTAACGGGAGATTGGGTTTCCGGCGCAGCGCTGCGCCAGCTTCTCGATCCGCTGCTGGCCGATAAAGTTGATCAGCGCGTTCATGATCACCAGCAGGCTGATCAGCAAGGGGAGGATCCCGGTCACCATGCCGGTAAATACCTCGCCGCCTTTCTGAAACAGGCCGATAAACCACTCCGCGCCGTGGGTCACGACGTCAATCATTGTTCTCTCCTTCAGCATGTTATTTTTCTTGCTAATCGCAGGCTGATTTTAATCATTTTGAAAGGTTTAAAAGTGTTAAATAGATCTCAAAATGAAAGATAAATATTTTATTTTGAAAGATGATGCGGGCGAGATGAAATGTTGCAGGGCATGAAAGCACGCAGGGGAGGAGCAGTTGAAGGACTATTTTGTCTACAAACAGATTGTCGCTTTCTTGTTGGTCGTCGCATGCTTTACCATAATTATCCCTTGCTGAATTTGTTAAACGGAATTCCCATGTTGAAGCGTCGCTATCTGGCTTTACTTCCCCTTTGTGTGCTCCTCGCTGCCTGCAGCAGCAAACCCAAGACCCCCGCGGAAACGGAGATGGCGAGTGGAACCGGCGGCTTTTTGCTGGAACCGCAGCATAACGTGATGCAGATGGGCGGCGACTTCGCCAACAACCCGGCGGCGGCGCAGTTTATCGATAAGATGGTGGCGAAGCACGGCTTCGACAGGCAGCAGCTGCAGGAGATCCTGTCGCAGGCAAAGCGCCTGGATTACGTCCTGCGGCTGATGGATCGTCAGGCGCCGACCGGCCTGCCGCCAACCGGGCCGACCGGCGCCTGGCTGCGCTACAAGAAACAGTTCATTACCCCGGATAATGTGCAGAACGGCGTGGTGTTCTGGAATCAGTATCAGGACGCGCTCAACCGCGCTTATCAGGTTTACGGCGTGCCGCCGGAAATCATCGTCGGCATTATCGGCGTGGAGACTCGCTGGGGCCGGGTGATGGGCAAAACCCGGATCCTCGACGCGCTGGCGACGCTGTCGTTTAGCTACCCGCGCCGCGCCGAATACTTCTCGTCGGAGCTGGAAACTTTCCTGCTAATGGCGCGCAGCGAAAGCGACGACCCGCTGGATCTGAAAGGCTCTTTCGCCGGGGCGATGGGCTACGGTCAGTTTATGCCGTCCTCCTATAAGCAGTATGCGGTCGATTTTAACGGTGACGGACATATCAACCTGTGGGACCCGGTGGATGCTATCGGCAGCGTGGCCAACTACTTCAAACAGCATGGCTGGGTGAGCGGCGATCTGGTGGCGGTGCAGGCGCTGGGGCAGGCCCCTGGGCTGGAGAATGGTTTCAAGACTAAATACAGCGTTTCGCAGCTGGCGGCCGCAGGGCTGACCCCGACCCAGCCGCTGGGTAACCATCAGCAGGCCAGCCTGCTGCGGCTGGACGTCGGCACCGGCTATGAGTACTGGTACGGGCTGCCGAACTTCTACACCATCACCCGCTACAACCACAGCACCCACTACGCGATGGCCGTCTGGCAGCTGGGTCTGGCGGTTGCGCAGGCCCGCGGCGGTTATTAATCCTTTCATCCGGCTGACAATTTCCCCAGCCTCCCCGGATAGCGGCGCGTAGCGCCTTATCCGGGCTACGGTCTGGTATCCGGTTGCTAGCCCCGGGAAGCGCAGCGCGACCGGGGGGATGACGCCGGGGAGGCCGCGCTTATCCCCCCGTTTTTTCCCGTCTCCATGCCTCTTGTTGACCTTTGTTACATTTCCGCTGACTGACGCTGATTTACATTCTTTCTTCGCCTCGTTATTGTTATGTTATAACATTAAATTGAGGCAGGGGTATGTTCACATCGATTTTTATGACATCCGCCGCGACGCGCGCGGCCATCGCAGGCGTGCTGCTGGCGGCGCTATGGTTAGCAACCTGGTGGGCGGTGACGCTGCCATGATTGAACTGGAGCAGCTGGTCGCCGGCTATGACGGGGTAGCGATCACCCCTCCGCTGAGCGGGATGATATGCCCCGGCAGCCTGACGGCGATTGTTGGCCTCAATGGCTGCGGAAAATCAACGCTGCTGAAAACCCTCGCCGGGTTTCTTCCGCCGGTCAGTGGCCGCCTGCGCTGGCAGGGAAAACGGCCGGTGATCGGCTGGCTGGCGCAGCGCCATGCCCTCGAGTCGCAGTTTCCTCTCAACGTGCAGGATGTGGTAAGCCAGGGCGCATGGCCTGGCGTGTCGCTGCTGCGCGGTCTGGGGGGCGGCACCCGGCGACGCATCGGCGCGGTGCTGGAGCGGGTCGGGCTGGCGGGCCTGGCGAAAACGCCGATCGAAGCGCTCTCCGGCGGCCAGTTTCAGCGCATGCTATTTGCCCGGGTGATGGTGCTGCAGGCGCCGCTGGTGATGCTCGACGAGCCCTTCACCGGTATCGACGAAGCGACCAGTCGCGAACTAATGGATTTGATCCTCGAGATGCACCGGCAGGGACAGACCATCCTGGCGGTGCTGCATGATAACCAGCGGGTGGCCGACTTTTTCCCCGAGACGCTGCTGCTGACTCCCCAGCGCGCCTGCTGGGGCGCTACCCGGGCGGTGCTCCCGGCCTTCAGTCATGTGAGGTCGGCATGATCTGGCACACCTTCTTTCAGCCTTTCATTGAATTCGGCTTTATGCGTCGGGCCCTCGTGGTGTGTCTGGCGCTGTCGCTGAGCACCACCATGCTGGGCGTCTTCCTGCTGCTGCGGCGCATGAGCCTGATGGGCGATGCGCTGTCGCACGCCATTCTCCCCGGCGTGGCGGTGGGGTATCTGCTGAGCGGCATGTCGCTGCTGGCCATGACTCTCGGCGGCTTCATCGCCGGCATCGTGGTTGCCCTGGTGGCCGGGTGGGTGAGCCGGCGGACACCGTTAAAAGAGGACGCCAGTTTTGCCGGATTTTATCTGGGCTCGCTGGCCCTGGGCGTCACCCTGGTGTCGCTGCGCGGCTCCAGCGTGGACCTCCTGCATCTGCTGTTTGGCTCCATTCTGGCGGTCGACCGCGATGCGGCGCTGTTTGTCAGCGGCGTCGCCAGCCTGACGCTATTGTGCATTGCGCTGTGCTACCGCGGTCTGGTCTGCGAGGCGTTCGACAGCGCCTGGCTGCAGGTGAATCACCGGCGGCTGCCTGCGCTGCTGCATGGGCTTTTTCTGGCGCTGCTGGTGCTTAATCTGGTGGCCGGGTTTCAGGTGCTCGGCACGCTGATGGCGGTAGGGGTAATGATGCTCCCGGCGGTCGCCGCACGCTGCTGGGCGCGCACGCTGCCGGGCATTCTGCTGCTGGCGGCGGGAATGGGCGCGCTCTGCGCCTGGCTGGGATTAAGCCTCTCCTGGGCGATTAGTCTTCCCGCCGGGCCCGCTATTGTGCTGACCGCCAGCGCACTGTTTTTTGTTTCGCTATTTTTTGGCACGCGCAGCCGGCTGCTGGTCGGTTGGCGCACATTGATGGGGTAAGGAAATGATGAAACGTAGTGCAATAGTGGTCGCGCTGGCCCTCGGCCTGATGGCGCAGGGGGCCATGGCGAAAACGCTGAATGTGGTAAGCAGTTTTTCGGTGTTGGGTGATATAGCGCAGCAGGTCGGCGGGGAGCATGTCCATGTGGATACCCTGGTCGGCCCGGACGGCGATCCGCACACCTTCGAACCGTCGCCGAAGGATAGCGCGCTGCTCAGCAAGGCCGACGTGGTGGTGGTTAACGGCCTGGGGCTGGAAGGGTGGCTGGATCGCCTGATTAAGGCCTCTGGTTTTAAGGGCGAGCTGGTGGTGGCATCGAAAGGCGTCAAGACCCATACCCTTGATGAAGAGGGTAAAACGGTGACCGATCCCCACGCCTGGAACAGCGCAGCGAACGGCGCATTGTATGCGCAGAATATCCTCGATGGTCTGGTGAAAGCCGACCCGGAAGATAAAGCGGCGTTGACCAGCAGCGGCAAGCGCTATATCGACCAGCTGACGTCTCTCGACGGCTGGGCGAAAGCGCAGTTCAGCGCCATTCCGCTGGCCAAGCGCAAGGTCCTGACCAGCCATGACGCTTTCGGCTATTTTGGCCGGGCTTATCACGTGACCTTCCTCGCGCCACAGGGGCTCTCTTCAGAGAGCGAGGCTAGCGCGGCGCAGGTGGCGGCGCTGATTAAGCAAATCAAAGCGGATGGCGTCCATACCTGGTTTATGGAGAACCAGCTTGACCCGCGGCTGGTGAAGCAGATTGCCAGCGCCACCGGCGCGCAGCCGGGGGGCGAACTCTATCCGGAAGCGCTATCTAAGCCGGGCGGCGTCGCCGATAGTTACGTCAAAATGATGCGTCACAACGTTGAGCTTATCGCTAACAGCATGAAGTAACAGGTTGTCTGGTCGTCCTGGTTATCACAGGACGACCCATTTCTGGATCCCCCCTCGTAAAATCGCCACTTCATCCCCATATCTCTGTCGAAAGTGCTATCTTTGATGGCCTCTTTATCCGGAGCAAAGCGGGGCGATAATGACCGATTCAGAATTAATGCAGCTAAGCGAGAAGATTGGCCGGGCGCTGAAGGCGCGTGGGGCGACGGTGACCACGGCGGAATCCTGTACCGGCGGCTGGATTGCGAAAGCGATCACCGATATTGCCGGCAGCTCGGCGTGGTTTGAACGCGGCTTTGTCACCTACAGCAACGAAGCTAAATCGCAAATGATCGGCGTCAGCGAAGCGACGCTGCGCGACAACGGCGCGGTAAGCGAACCGGTGGTGGTGGAGATGGCGATTGGCGCGCTGCGCGCGGCGCGTGCGGATTATGCCATCTCCGTTAGCGGCGTCGCCGGGCCGGATGGCGGCAGCGTCGAAAAGCCGGTCGGCACGGTATGGTTCGGCGTCGCCAGCGTGAGCGGGCAAGGGGTGACGCGGCGGGAATGCTTTGCCGGAGACCGCGAAGCGGTGCGTCGTCAGGCGACGGCCTATGCGCTAAATCTGCTCTGGCAACAATTTCTACAAAACACTTGATACTGTATGACCATACAGTATAATTGCCTCAACTGAACAAATATTAACGGCGAAGCGAACACGCTTTACCCTGCATGATTAGGAGTAACAATGGCGATCGACGAAAACAAACAGAAAGCGTTGGCGGCTGCACTGGGCCAGATCGAAAAGCAATTCGGTAAAGGCTCCATCATGCGCCTGGGTGAAGACCGCACCATGGATGTGGAAACCATCTCCACCGGCTCGCTTTCTCTGGATATCGCGCTGGGCGCCGGCGGTCTGCCAATGGGCCGTATCGTCGAGATCTACGGTCCGGAATCCTCCGGTAAAACCACCCTGACGCTGCAGGTTATCGCCGCAGCGCAGCGTGAAGGTAAAACCTGTGCGTTCATCGATGCTGAACATGCGCTGGATCCTGTCTATGCACGCAAACTGGGCGTCGATATCGACAACCTGCTGTGTTCTCAGCCGGACACCGGCGAGCAGGCGCTGGAGATCTGTGACGCGCTGGCGCGCTCCGGCGCGGTTGATGTTATCGTCGTCGACTCCGTCGCGGCGTTGACGCCGAAAGCGGAAATCGAAGGCGAAATCGGCGACTCTCACATGGGCCTTGCGGCGCGTATGATGAGCCAGGCGATGCGTAAGCTGGCGGGTAACCTGAAGCAGTCCAACACGCTGCTGATCTTTATCAACCAGATCCGTATGAAAATTGGCGTGATGTTCGGTAACCCGGAAACCACTACCGGTGGTAACGCGCTGAAGTTCTACGCCTCTGTGCGTCTGGACATTCGCCGCATTGGCGCGGTGAAAGAGGGCGACAATGTCGTCGGCAGCGAAACCCGCGTCAAAGTGGTGAAAAACAAGATCGCCGCGCCGTTTAAACAGGCCGAATTCCAGATCCTCTACGGCGAAGGCATCAACTTCTACGGCGAGCTGGTAGACCTCGGCGTGAAAGAGAAGCTGATTGAGAAAGCGGGTGCCTGGTATAGCTACAACGGCGACAAAATCGGTCAGGGTAAAGCGAACGCGATCACCTGGCTGAAAGAGAACCCGGCGGCGGCGAAAGAGATTGAGAAGAAAGTGCGCGAACTGCTGCTCAACAATCAGGATGCGAAGCCAGACTTCGTTGTTGACGGCAACGACGCAGAAGAAACCGAACAGGATTTCTGATATCGTCTGCAAGACTGACAGGGCTGCTTAGGCAGCCCTTTTGCTTTGTGAGATTATCGAGGTGCCTGTGACTGAACCTTCATCACGCCGCTCCGGCTACGCCCGCCTGCTGGACCGTGCTATCCGCATTCTGGCGATGCGCGACCACAGCGAGCAGGAGCTGCGACGCAAGCTGGTCGCTCCGGTGATGAGCAAAAACGGTCCTGAGGCGCTGGACGTCACCCCCGACGAGCTGGAGCAGGTTGTCGCCTGGTGTATCGAAAACCGCTACCTCGACGACAACCGCTTCGTCGGCCAGTTCATCGCCAGCCGGAGCCGCAAAGGCTATGGTCCGGCGCGGATTCGCCAGGAGCTCAGCCAGAAAGGCATTGCGCGCCAGGTCGTTGACCAGGCGATGCGCAAATGCGATATCGACTGGGTGAGCCTTGCCAGGGAGCAGGCACAGCGTAAATACGGCGAACCGTTACCTTCCGCCTTTACTGAAAAAGTGAAAGTTCAGCGATTCCTGCTTTACCGCGGCTACCTGATGGAAGATATCCAGGAAATCTGGCGAAATTTTGCAGATTGACCCATCCGGGATTTTACTTCGCCGTAAAGAAAACTTATCTTATTCCCACTTTATTCCGTCGGGCCGCTGGTTGTGACTGTGCAGGCAGCGGCCTGGGCGATTATTCCTTTACACAAAATCATTCAAGCTGCATCAGGGCGGCAAGAGAGACTCTCTTTCGCAACGTACGTCAGTTCGGTGCCGGAAGAGCAAGCGCAGCCAGGACAGAGGCGACTTGAAGGATGACGTGTAGCTTGATTTCAGGATAATTATGAGCAAGAGCACCGCTGAGATCCGTCAGGCGTTTCTCGACTTTTTCCATAGCAAGGGACATCAGGTAGTTGCCAGCAGCTCCCTGGTGCCGCACAACGATCCGACCCTGCTGTTTACCAATGCAGGGATGAACCAGTTCAAGGATGTCTTCCTTGGTCTCGACAAACGTAATTATTCGCGTGCGACCACCGCACAGCGTTGCGTGCGTGCGGGTGGTAAACACAACGATCTGGAAAACGTCGGTTACACCGCGCGTCACCACACCTTTTTTGAAATGCTGGGCAACTTCAGCTTTGGCGATTACTTCAAGCAGGATGCCATCAAATACGCGTGGGAACTGCTGACCGGTGAGAACTGGTTCGCGCTGCCGAAAGAAAAACTGTGGGTTACCGTTTACGAGACCGATGACGAAGCTTTCGACATCTGGGCCAATGAAGTAGGCGTTCCGCGCGAGCGTATTATCCGCATCGGCGACAACAAAGGCGCGCCGTTTGCTTCTGACAACTTCTGGCAGATGGGCGACACCGGTCCGTGCGGCCCGTGCACCGAAATCTTCTTTGACCACGGCGATCACATCTGGGGCGGCCCTCCGGGAAGCCCGGAAGAAGATGGCGACCGTTACATTGAGATTTGGAACATCGTCTTCATGCAGTTCAACCGTCAGGCTGACGGTACCATGGAGCCGCTGCCGAAGCCGTCCGTCGACACCGGTATGGGTCTGGAGCGTATTGCCGCGGTGCTGCAGCACGTTAACTCCAACTATGACATCGACCTGTTCCGCGATCTAATCGCCAGCGTGGCGAAAGTCACCGGCGCGACCGATCTGACGAACAAGTCGCTGCGCGTTATCGCCGACCACATTCGCTCCTGCGCCTTCCTGGTTGCCGACGGCGTGATCCCGTCGAATGAAAACCGCGGCTACGTGCTGCGTCGTATCATTCGCCGCGCGATCCGTCACGGCAACATGCTGGGCGCGAAGGACACCTTCTTCTGGAAACTGGTTGCCCCGCTGATCGATGTGATGGGCTCCGCCGGCGACGAGCTGAAGCAGCAGCAGGCTCAGGTTGAGCAGGTGCTGAAAACCGAAGAAGAGCAGTTTGCCCGCACCCTCGAGCGCGGCCTGGCGCTGCTGGATGAGGAGCTGTCGAAGCTGAAAGGCGACACCCTGGACGGCGAAACCGCCTTCCGTCTGTACGACACCTACGGCTTCCCGGTCGACCTGACCGCCGATGTGTGCCGCGAGCGCAACATCAAGGTTGACGAAGCTGGTTTTGAAGCCGCGATGGAAGAGCAGCGCCGCCGCGCGCGCGAGTCCAGCGGTTTCGGCGCCGACTATAATGCGATGATCCGCGTTGACGGCGCCTCTGAATTTAAAGGCTACGATCATCTGGAGCTGAACGGCAAGGTTACCGCCCTGTTTATCGACGGCAAAGCGGTGGATAGCGTTAGCGCTGGCCAGGAAGCGGTGGTGATCCTTGACCAGACCCCGTTCTATGCGGAGTCCGGCGGCCAGGTGGGCGATAAAGGCGAATTAAAAGGCGCGGGCTTCTCCTTCGCAGTCAGCGACACGCAGAAGTACGGCCAGGCTATTGGTCATATCGGTAAAGTCGCCAGCGGCTCACTGAAAGTGGGTGACGCGGTGCAGGCCGACGTAGATGAGGCTCGCCGTCAGCGTATCCGTCTCAACCACTCCGCGACGCACCTGATGCACGCGGCGCTGCGCCAGGTGCTCGGCACCCATGTGGCGCAGAAAGGTTCGCTGGTCAATGATAAAGCGCTGCGCTTTGACTTCTCGCATTTTGAAGCGATGAAGCCGGAAGAAATTCGTGCGGTGGAAGACCTGGTCAACGCGCAGATCCGTCGTAACCTGGCTATCGAAACCAACATTATGGATATCGATGCCGCGCGCGCATCCGGCGCCATGGCGCTGTTTGGCGAGAAATACGACGATCGCGTGCGCGTTCTGCGGATGGGCGACTTCTCCACGGAGCTGTGCGGCGGGACTCACGCGGCGCGTACCGGCGATATCGGCCTGTTCCGCATCACGTCAGAGTCTGGCACCGCTGCTGGCGTGCGCCGTATCGAAGCGGTGACTGGCGAAGGCGCGATGGCCATCCTGCATGCGCAGAGCGATCAGCTCAATGATATCGCTCAGCTGCTGAAGGGTGACAGCCACAATCTCGGCGAGAAGGTTCGCGCCGCGCTGGAGCGTACCCGTCAGCTGGAAAAAGAGCTGCAGCAGCTGAAAGAGCAGGCTGCGGCGCAGGAGAGCGCAAACCTCTCCAGCAAAGCGGAAGAGATTAACGGCGTTAAGCTGCTGGTCAGCGAACTGACCGGCGTTGAGCCGAAAATGCTGCGTACCATGGTTGACGATCTGAAGAACCAGCTCGGTTCGACGATCGTTGTATTAGCTACGGTAGCGGATGGTAAGGTTTCTCTGATTGCAGGTGTGTCTAAGGATGTGACAGACCGCGTGAAAGCAGGGGAGCTGGTTGGTATGGTCGCTCAGCAGGTGGGCGGTAAAGGGGGCGGTCGTCCGGATATGGCGCAGGCCGGTGGTACCGATGCGTCTGCTCTCCCTGCAGCGTTAGCCAGTGTGAAAGGCTGGGTCAGCGCAAAACTGTAATAACTATAAACGCATTTACCCTAAATAATTCGAGTTGCAGGAAGGCG
>NZ_KV792568.1:33286-34487 GCF_001808265.1 Klebsiella sp. HMSC16A12 | reverse complement strand
ACCCTAAATAATTCGAGTTGCAGGAAGGCGGCGACGCAGCGAATCCCCAGGAGCTTACTCAAGTAAGTGACTGGGGTGAGCGAGGAAAGCCAACACACATGCAACTTTAAGTATGAGGGGTATAGGTGCCATAACCAGAGGGTTACGGCACCTTGCGTCAGAAACACTGATAACGATAAAGTCGGGTTGAAATTGTGTATATCGGCTAAACTTAGGTTTAACAGAATGTGATGCCATGACTGCTTATACCCTAAGGTATTTGTCATCGCTTACTTTTTGGCGTTATATGATGGATAATGCCGGGATACGAGAGACCCGACTCTTTTAATCTTTCAAGGAGCAAAGAATGCTGATTCTGACTCGTCGAGTTGGTGAGACCCTCATGATTGGAGATGAGGTCACTGTGACAGTTTTAGGGGTGAAGGGTAACCAGGTTCGTATTGGCGTAAACGCCCCTAAAGAAGTGTCTGTTCACCGTGAAGAGATCTACCAGCGTATTCAGGCTGAAAAATCCCAGCAGTCCAGTTACTAAGGTTTCCGCGCCTCGCTGTGCAGTGAGGCGCATCACTTACCGCCGCTTTTTCCCTTTTTCTTTTTTTTCCCCCTGCGCCATACCGCTTTTCATTACCCTTTGCCGCTTTGGTCGTTTGGCGTTATGCCAGCGTCAGGGCTGATTTCCTGTTGATAAATTGCCCTTTTTGCCGTTTTTGCACGCGAATTGCGTGCGAAGTGTGCAAACGAAAAAAGGTCTCGAAAAAGTGTTTGACTTATAAGTACCAGAAAGTAATATGTGCGCCATCGCAGCGACGAAGAGCAGAAACAAGTTCTTCGAAGCACTCGAAAGAGGCGTGTGTGGTGAGGTGGCCGAGAGGCTGAAGGCGCTCCCCTGCTAAGGGAGTATGCGGTCAAAAGCTGCATCCGGGGTTCGAATCCCCGCCTCACCGCCATTTTGCATCCGTAGCTCAGCTGGATAGAGTACTCGGCTACGAACCGAGCGGTCGGAGGTTCGAATCCTCCCGGATGCACCATCTTCTTTCTGAATTAAGAGAGAAGAGCGCTGTGAAAGCAGCGGCCCGCAGTGCGAGGCATAATCGAGTCACTCTACCGATTAGGCCATCATACTCAGTGTGGCATGTGTTAGTTGTGACACTGACGCGTAGTAAAGCAAGTTTCCCGATGCATCCGTAGCTCAGCTGGATAG
>NZ_KV792568.1:0-33266 GCF_001808265.1 Klebsiella sp. HMSC16A12 | reverse complement strand
GTCGGAGGTTCGAATCCTCCCGGATGCACCATTCTTTAATAAGAATGGCAAATCGCGAAATTTGATATCAGAATTACAGCAGTAATCCCGATGCATCCGTAGCTCAGCTGGATAGAGTACTCGGCTACGAACCGAGCGGTCGGAGGTTCGAATCCTCCCGGATGCACCATATTCTCCTTAGCAACAGCGACGACGATGTTGTATGGTCTGCGAAATTATCGCCAGCACCAGGGAGGATAACGTTGCGTAAGCAACGGCCCGTAGGGCGAGGCGCAGCCGAGTAATCCTCCCGGATGCACCATATTCTCCTTAGTAACAGCAACATTGTTGTTATCTGGTTTGCGAAACCATCGTAAGTGCCAGGAGAGTAACCCCGCAGTAAAATAGCTTTCCCGATGCATCCGTAGCTCAGCTGGATAGAGTACTCGGCTACGAACCGAGCGGTCGGAGGTTCGAATCCTCCCGGATGCACCATATTCTCCTTAATAACAGCGACGACGTTGTTTTATGGTCTGCGAAATCATCGCCAGCACCAGGGGGGATAATGTTGCGTAAGCAACGGCCCAAAGGGCGAGGCGTAGCCGAGTCATCCTCCCGGATGCACCATATTCTCCTCAGTAACAACGACGATGTTGTTGCGTAGGCTGCGAAATTATCGCAGCACCCGTTCTGAATGCATAATCTTCACTCTTCTCTCACCATCCCGATTACCTCGTTTTCCATCACTGGCTTCATCCTGACTTTTTTATTGGCAAGACGCGCTTTCCACTATAATTTATCCTTGTATATCAGCGTTATCAGGCTGAGATAAATGCAAGGAGAGAAATCCATGAAATGGTTCAAAGCAATACCTGCTTTTTGCGCGACGCTGCTGGTAACGACGGCCCTCGCTGGCTGTGCGGGATCGGCTACAAAGGAGAGTACGGGCGGCTATATTGACGATACCGTGGTGACCACCAAGGTGAAAACGGCGCTCTTTAACGATAAAGACATTAAGTCCTCAGAAATTAGCGTCCAGACCTTTAAAGGCCGCGTCCAGCTGAGCGGATTTGTCTCCTCCGCGGAGAGCGCTAAACGAGCCGTAGAAGTCACACGCCGAGTGCAGGGCGTGCGAATGGTCGAGAACGATCTGCGTATTAAATAAGGCTGGTTATCCGGCCTAATGTTTGGGGGCGCCTGAGGGCGCCTTTGTCGTCTGCGCCGCTGGCCGCGACAACGGCGGGCTTTTGCGTTACAGTAATCATTCCCAAACCGGTTGGTGAGAAGACAATGTACGAAGGTTACGCAGGACTGATCTTTGATATGGATGGCACCATTCTCGATACCGAGCCGACCCATCGGCAGGCATGGAACGAGGTATTGGGCCGCTACGGTATGCGTTTCGACGAACAGGCGATGGTCGCGCTCAATGGCTCACCAACCTGGCGAATCGCCCAGGCGATTATCGAACTCAACCAGGCCGATCTCGATCCACATCGCCTGGCGCAGGAAAAAACCCAGGCCGTCAAAGCGATGCTGCTGGACAGCGTACGCCCGTTGCCGCTGATTGAGGTGGTTAAGGCATGGCACGGCCGTCGCCCGATGTCGGTGGGAACCGGCAGCGAGAGCGCCGTCGCCGAAGCGCTGCTGGCGCACCTGGGGCTGCGTCATTACTTCTCCGCGGTGGTGGCGGCCGATCATGTGGTCAACCATAAACCCGCGCCCGATACCTTCCTGCTGTGCGCCGAGCGCATGGGCGTCGCGCCGGAAAAATGCGTCGTCTTCGAAGATGCCGACTTTGGTCTGCAGGCGGCGAAGCGCGCGGGAATGGACGCAGTTGACGTGCGTTTGCTGTGAGCGACGCGCTGTCACTCACCTCGCTGTTTGCCAGTAGCTTTTTAAGCGCCACGCTGCTCCCCGGCAATTCGGAGGTTGTGCTGGTGGCTATGCTACTTGCGGGGGTCAGTCATCCGTGGTGGTTAGTATTAATAGCAACAATCGGCAATAGCCTTGGAGGGGTAACTAACGTTATTCTGGGGCGCTTGTTTCCGCTGCGCAAAACCTCGCGCTGGCAGGAGCGGGCGGCCGGCTGGCTTAAGCGCTACGGCGCGGTCACGCTCTTACTGAGCTGGGCGCCGGTTGTCGGCGATTTACTGTGTTTGCTGGCGGGATGGATGCGCATTTCCTGGGGACCGGTACTCTTTTTCTTATGCCTTGGTAAGGCGCTGCGCTATATCGCTATTGCGGCAGCGACGCTTCAGGGCATGACGTGGTGGCACTAATTGGACTGACAGTTCATCCATTACAATTATGCTTATTCAAACGATTTCGACAGGCGGGAGGTCAAATTGATCCCGGACGTATCACAGGCGCTGGCCTGGCTGGAAAAACATCCGCAGGCTCTGCAGGGTATTCAACGTGGTCTGGAGCGGGAAACGCTGCGCGTGAACGCAGACGGCACCCTTGCAACGACCGGTCACCCTCCGGCGTTAGGCTCAGCGCTGACGCATAAATGGATTACCACCGATTTTGCCGAAGCTTTACTTGAGTTCATTACGCCAGTAGATGGCGATATTGAGCATATGCTGACCTTTATGCGCGATGTCCATCGCTATACCGCGCGTCAGCTTGGCGACGAGCGGATGTGGCCGCTGAGTATGCCATGCTATATCGCCCCCGGTCAGGATATTGAGCTGGCGCAGTACGGCACCTCTAACGTGGGGCGCCTGAAAACGCTATATCGCGAGGGGCTGAAGAACCGCTATGGCGCGCTGATGCAGACTATCTCCGGCGTGCACTATAACTTCTCCCTACCGATGGCCTTCTGGCAGGCAAAATGTGGTGTGGAGGATGCCGAGAGTGGTAAAGAGGCCATTTCGGCGGGCTATTTCCGCTCAATTCGTAACTACTATCGCTTTGGCTGGGTGATCCCCTATCTGTTTGGCGCCTCGCCGGCGATTTGCTCCTCATTCCTGCAAGGCAAACCGACAACGCTGCCCTTTGAGGAAACGGGCAACGGCATGTATTACCTGCCGTATGCCACCTCGCTGCGCCTCAGCGACCTTGGTTATACCAATAAGTCGCAAAGCAATCTCGGAATTACGTTTAACGATCTGCACGAGTATGTGGCAGGATTGAAGCGGGCGATTAAAACGCCGTCGGAAGAGTACGCCAAAATCGGGCTGCAGAAAGACGGCAAGTATCTGCAGATCAACAGCAACATTCTGCAGATTGAAAATGAACTTTATGCGCCGATCCGCCCGAAACGCGTCACCCGTCGGGGCGAAACCCCGTCCGATGCGCTGTTGCGCGGTGGTATTGAGTATATCGAAGTGCGTTCGCTGGATATCAATCCGTTCTCGCCGATCGGCGTTGACGCCCAGCAGGTGCGTTTCCTCGACCTGTTTATGGTCTGGTGCGCGCTGGCCGACGCGCCGGAGATGAGCAGCGATGAGCTGCTGTGCACCCGCACCAACTGGAATCGGGTGATTCTGGAAGGGCGTAAGCCGGGCTTAACGCTGGGGATTGGCTGCGAAAGCGCGCAGTTCCCGCTGGCTCAGGTGGGCAAAGATCTGTTCCGCGATTTACGCCGCGTGGCGCAGACCCTGGACAGTATCCACGGTGGCCAGGCATATCAGCAGGTCTGCGACGAGCTGCTGGCCTGCTTTGACGATCCGGAATTAACCTTCTCAGCCCGTATTCTGCGTTCTATGATTGAAGAAGGCATTGGCGGTACCGGCCGTGCGCTTGCCGATCGTTACCGGACGCAGCTGCGCGAAGAGCCGCTGGAGATCCTGAGCGAAGACGATTTTATCGCCGAGCGCGACGCGTCGGTGGCGCGACAGAAGAAAGTGGAAGCTGAAGACAGCGAGCCGTTTGAGGCGCTGCTGGCGCGGCATGCGTAGCGCTGGAAAAGAAAAAGGCCACATCACTGTGGCCAAACTTTCATCTCTGATTCAGGGATGATGATGATAATAAATGCGCGTCTTTCATATACTGAGACTCGCGGCTGAACAAAGAGTTCATTTTATTTTAAAAAAATTCACTCCCGGAGGTGACGAATGCCGTTGTTAGATAGTTTCACAGTCGACCATACCCGAATGGAAGCCCCAGCGGTGCGTGTCGCGAAGAAAATGAACACGCCGCATGGCGATGAAATCACCGTTTTCGATCTGCGCTTCTGCGTACCGAACCAGGAAGTGATGCCGGAACGCGGTATCCACACCCTGGAGCATCTGTTCGCGGGCTTTATGCGCGATCATCTGAACGGGAATGGCGTGGAAATTATCGACATTTCGCCAATGGGCTGCCGCACCGGCTTCTATATGAGCCTGATTGGTACGCCGGACGAGCAGCGCGTCGCTGACGCCTGGAAAGCGGCGATGGCCGATGTGCTGAAGGTGAAAGATCAGAACCAGATCCCGGAGCTCAACGTCTACCAGTGCGGGACTTACACCATGCACTCGCTGGAAGAGGCCCAGGACATCGCTCGTCATATCATTGAGCGCGATGTGCGCATCAACAGCAACGACGAACTGGCGTTGCCGAAAGAAAAACTGCAGGAACTGCACATCTAGTGCTTCCGCCACGGCCCGACGCCTGTCGCCGGGCCGCTCTTCTGACGCCGCGATGACGACGACGCTTTCCTTCTCCTTTCAGCACCGCCCACTGGTGCCCTTTGCCCATGATTATGCCCACGGTGACCAGGAAGACTGGCATCAGCATGACTGCGCCCAGCTGCTGCATATACTAAGCGGCGTGGTGCGGGTCGCGACGCCGGTAGGCTACTGGGTGGTGCCGCCCGGGCGCGGCGTCTGGCTGCCGGCGGGAACGCCGCACGCGCTACGCATGACCGGCAACGTGGCGGCGCGCACCCTGTTTATCGATCCGCTGGCGCGCGCCGATCTTCCGGCGGGCTGCCAGATCGTACAGATCACGCCGCTGCTGCGGGAACTGATCGTGTCATCCCTGGCGCTGGCGGAACGCTATGCCCCCGCCAGCCGCGACGAAAGAATTTATGAACTGATCCTCGATGAGATCCGCGGGATGGCGATCCTGCCGTTTGGCCTGCCGGAGCCGCAAAGCGAAACGCTGCGTCGGCTGTGCCAGCAGGTACGCGAGGCGCCGGGCGAGGCCTGGAGCAGCGGCCAGGCGGCGAAGGCGTGCAGCATGAGCGAGCGAACCCTAAACCGCCATTTTCAGCAGCAGACTAGCCTGACGTGGAGCGAGTGGGTGCGCCGGGCGAAGCTAATGGAAGCGCTGGTGCGCCTGGCGCAGGGCCACTCCGTGCTGCGGGTGGCGCTGGAGCTGGGCTACGGTAGCCACAGCGCCTTCAGCGCCATGTTTCGTCGGGTGATGGGCGTCGCCCCCAGCGACTATTTTCGTCCCCCGGCCTGATCGGCGGCGCTGAGCGCATTGCACAGCGCCTGCAGCGAGGCGCGCGCCACGTCATTATCGATACCCACGCCCCAGTAGCTTTCTCCTTGCGGAAAAACGCAGCGGATATAGGCCACCGACCGGCTGTCGCTGCGCGCGCCGAGGGTATGCTCATGATAGTCCTTGATCATAAACGGCTGCCGAAACAGCGCGCTGAGCCCGCTGGCTGCGGCGGAGAGCAGGCCGTTGCCCTGGCCCTGCAGGCGTCGGGTTTCGCCGTGGTGACGCAGCGTTGCCTGCAGGGAAAGCTGGCCATCCTGCTGGCTGGCGCTCTGATAATCGAGCAGCGTCAGCGCCGGCTGCGCCTGCAGCCCGTAGCGCGTGCGGAACAGCTGCCACAGCGCATGGTGGGTCATCTCTTTGCCGTCGCTATCGGTGGCCTGCTGAACGTGCTGGCTGAAGTCCTGCTGCAGCCCGCGGGGCAGTTTCAGACCATGATTTTGTTCGATAAGCCAGGCGCTGCCGCTCTTCCCCGACTGGCTGTTGACGCGGATCACCGCCTCATAGCTGCAGCCTATATCCTGCGGGTCAATGGGCAGGTAGGGCATCTGCCACGGATCGCCAGGCTGACGGGCATCAAACCCTTTTTTGATCGCATCCTGATGGGAGCCGGAGAAGGCGGTGTAAGCCAGACTTCCCGCCCACGGGTGGCGCGGGTGAACGGGGATCTGGTTGCAGTTTTCCACCACCTCCACCACCCGGTTCATCTGCTCGAAGCGAAGCTCAGGGTCGATGCCCTGGCTGTAGAGGTTCATCGCCAAAGTCACCAGACAGACGTTGCCGGTGCGTTCGCCGTTGCCAAACAGGCAGCCTTCTACCCGATCGGCGCCGGCCATCACCGCCAGCTCGGCGCTGGCGACGCCGGTGCCGCGATCGTTATGCGGGTGCACGCTGATGCAGACCTCGCCGCGGCGGGAGAAGTAGCGGCAAAAATACTCGATCTGATCGGCATAGACGTTGGGGGTGTTGACTTCCACCGTCGCCGGCAGATTGACGATCATCGGTCGCTCGGCGCAGGGCTGCCAGACATCCGCCACCGCTTCGCAAATCTCAAGCGCAAACTCGGGCTCGGTGAAGCAGAAGGTTTCAGGCGAATATTCATATTGCCAGCGGGTCTCCGGCTGCTGTTCGCACTGCTGACGGATAAGCCGGGTGGCGCGGGTCGCGAGGGCGATCACCTCGGCCTTGTCCATGCCGAAAACCAGCTCGCGGAACAGCGGCGCGGTGGCATTGTAGAGGTGGACGGTAGCCCGGCGGGCGCCGCGCAGCGCCTCAAAGGTGCGCAGGATCAGCGGGTCTCGCGCCTGGGTCAGCACCTGGATGGTGACATCCTCCGGGATGCGCTGTTCGTCAATCAGCTGGCGGACAAAGTTGAAATCGGTTTGTGAGGCGGAAGGGAAGGCGACTTCAATCTCTTTAAAGCCGCACTCCAGCAGCAGATCCCAGAACTGCAGTTTGCGGGCGCTGTCCATGGGCTCCGCCAGCGCCTGGTTGCCGTCGCGCAGGTCAGTCGACAGCCAGCGCGGGGCGTGACTGATTTGCCGGTCTGGCCAGCGGCGGTCAGGCAGGGCGATCGGCGGATAGGGACGGTACTTTTCAGCAGGATGGCTCAGCATAGTGTTCTCCTTAATGGTCAGCCTTTATCCTGCCCGAGCGCAGGGTGACGGGCTTTCGCAAACGAGACAGAAACTAGCGAGAACTGGACAACCTGACGCCGTAAAAAAGGGACCCGGAGGTCCCTTTATGTGAGGCTTAGTGCGCGCCGCCGCCGCCGCCGCCGGCGCTGAACGGTGGTCTGGCGAACCACACCAGCCCCAACAGCAGGATGAAAATAGCCGCAGAAATCCAGAAGATTTCGTTGGCGGAGATAATCAGCCCCTGGTTGGTTATCTGCTGCGCTATCCAGCCGGACGCCTGCTGCTGCGTCATTCCCATGCCCTGCAGCTGATCGTATATCTGCTGCGCGTTGGGGTTAAAGGGGGTCACCGATTCGGTGAGCTGCGCATGATGCAGCGCCTCGCGGTTGGTCCACAGGGTGGTGGTGATCGAGGTCCCGATGGAGCCGGCAAGGGTACGGGTGAAGTTCGACAGGCTCGACGCCGCCGCCAGCCGCTCCGGCGGCAGGCCGGAGAGGGTGATGGTGGTCAACGGCATGAAGAAGCAGGCCACCGCGAAGCCCTGGATAAACTGTGGCCACGCCGAGGCGCCAAAGTCCATCCCCGGTTCGAAGGTCCAGGCGCGCCAGTAGAAGCAGACCGCGTACATAATAAAGCTGAAGGTGACCAGCCGCCGCATGTCGAGCTTATGCGCGAAGCGGCCGATAATCGGCGACAGAATGACCGGGATCACCCCCACCGGCGCCGACGCCAGGCCGGCCCAGGTCGCGGTGTAGCCGTAGACCTCCTGCAACAGCTGCGGCAGCAGTACGATGGCGCCGAAGTAGAGCATATAGGCCAGACTGATACAGAGGCAGCCGATGGTGAAGTTGCGCGACTTAAATAGCGACAGATCGACAATCGGGTTATCGTCGGTTAGCTCCCAGACGATCAGGAAGCTTATCGCCACCACCGCCACGATGGTCAGAATGATAATCTCATTGGAGGAGAACCAGTCCAGCTCTTTACCCCGGTCCAGCATCACCTGCAGGCTACCGATACCGATGATCAGCAGCGCCAGACCGACACCGTCGATCCGCCGCTGTTCGGTTTTGGTTTCCCGGTTGCGCAGGGTCTGCAGGGTCATCAGCACCACCGCCACGCCAATGGGCACGTTGATAAAGAAGATCCAGCCCCAGTGATAGTTATCGCTGATATAGCCGCCGAGGATCGGACCGCAAATGGGCGCGACAATCACCGTCATTGACCACAGCGCCAGAGCGATAGAGCGCTTCGCCGGGGGATAGTTGCTGAGCAGCAGACTTTGCGACAGCGGGATCAGCGGCCCGGCGACAATCCCCTGAATGACGCGGAAGAAAATCAGCATCGTCAGGCTGTTGGAGACGCCGCAGGCCCAGGAGGCAATGGCGAAGGCGGTGGTTGACCACAGGAACAGCTTCACCTCGCCGACGCGCTTGGCCAGCCAGCCGGTGATCGGGATGGAGATGGCGTTAGCGACCCCGAACGAGGTGATGACCCAGGTCCCCTGGCTCAGCGACGAGCCAAGGTTGCCGGCAATGGTTGGGATCGCCACGTTGGCGATAGTGGAATCCAGCACCTGCATGAACGTCGCGAGCGACAGCGCAATGGTCATAATGACCAGCTGCGCGCCTTCCAGCGGTTTTTGCTGTTGCATTACACTCACCCCGAATTATCCGGCGTTGGCCTGAATGATCTCGTCTATCAGCTTATTAACCGGATCGAGAGCGATTTCGCGGGCATTGCTCTCGTAAACCGGGGAGCTCCGCACCTGGCTGGCCAGCATTTCACCATCGCGATCGGTGGTGTTGACTTCCACCAGCGTCGAGAGGCCGATGCGCAGCGGGTGTTCCGCTAGTTGTTTTTCATCCAGCTCGATACGAACCGGCAGACGCTGTACCACTTTGATCCAGTTGCCGGTGGCATTCTGCGCCGGCAGCAGAGAGAAGGCGCTGCCGGTGCCCATATCCAGACCGACCACTTTACCGGTGTATTTCACGTCATCGCCATAGATATCGCTGATCACGGTGGCCGGCTGGCCGATACGCATATGCGCCAGCTGAGTCTCTTTAAAGTTAGCATCGATCCACAGGTTGGTCGCCGGGACCACCGCCATCAGCGGCGTGGTGGTGCCGATCTGCGCGCCAGGCTGTACCGAGCGACGGGAAACGTAGCCGCTAATCGGGCTGACGATCTGCGTACGCTGCAGGGCCAGCCAGGCGTTACGCACTTCAGTGGCCGCCTGGAGCACCGCCGGCTGCTGTTCCAGCCTGGTGCCCAGCACGATCGCCTGGTTGGCGTTGTACTGCTGGATTGCCACGTCGAGTTCGGCCTGTGCGCTGGCGACGGTATCGCGGGCGTGCTGCAGCTCTTCGCGGCCAATGAGGTTCGCGGCGCCCAGCGGGATGCGGCGGTTCAGGTCAGCCTGCGCCTGGGCGAGGGCGGTTTTTTTGACGTCGATATTTGCCTGCAGCTGCTTGCTGTTGATCATCTGCTGGCGGGTCTGACGGACGCTGGCGGCCAGTTGGGTCTTAGCCTTTTCAAACGCCTGTTGGGCATCGGTCCGATCGAGCGTGACCAGCGGATCGCCTTTCTGCACGTAGTCCGTGTTGTCAGCCCAGACTTTGGTCACGCTGCCCGCGACCTGAGCCATAATTTGTACCTGATTCCCTGCCACGTAGGCATCGTCGGTCTCTTCGTAGTGACGCAGTACCAGAAACCAGTAAATCCCATATGCCACGGCAATAATAATGAAGAGCAATGTCAGCAACAGAAGGGCGCCTTTACGCTTTCCTTTTTTGCTGCCTGGTTGCTGCGGGGTTTGGCTCTCCGCATTTGCACTCATGTTATTCTCCACGATCTTATTATTTCACATCGGCTGAGCCGACCTGTTTATCAGAAAGGCCAGCAGAGATCTGCTGGCCTGGCTGTTTTCCTTGCAACGTAAAAATGGGCTGAGCGACGCCGCCCTTAGCGTAGAGAGTCCGCTAGCACGCCTTCTTCTTCCATCTGATCAAGGCGGCTCAGGAGTTTGCGGGTGATGTGTTCGAGCTGATCTTTTTCGCTGGTGCTAAGTGAAGACCACAGCTGATGCAGGCAGTTATGCTGCGGCGGCAGGACTTCACGCAAAAACTGATGGCCCTTTTCGGTCAGTTGCAGATGCAAACAGCGACGATCGTTATCGCTCTCGCGGCGCTCAATCCAGCCGCGTTTTTCCAGTTCATCAGCGATACGGGTGGCGTTGGTACGTGACGAGCCCAGCGCACAGCTCAGCTCGGACGGCTGGATGCTGTGGTTTTCCTGTGACTCCAGCGTAATCAGCGCCATAAATAATGTCTCGTTAATTCCCTGCGCTTTGAGCATTTTATTGCGATTTTCCAGCAGCTTACCTTGCATATGCATGCAAAGACGAGTTAACAGGATCTCCTGAAACGGGAAATCTTCATGGCGGCTGGCGCGAAACTTGAGCATTTGCTCAATGGGAGTAAACGAACTATCCATTTGGGTATGACCTCATTAATTACAGCCGATATAATAACTATTGTGACAAATAAATCAAATGAATTATTGACCAAAATTGATACGTAAAGCTTAGAACCCGTTGGTGATTTTCCATGCCAGACCATAGGCAAACGCCGACAGCAGGGTCGGGACAATGATGCTGCGGGTTTTCCAGAAGGCGGCCCCCAGCACCAGGAAGCCGGTCAGCGTCGGCGCCAGGCGATGGGCATCGGCGAGGATCTCCGGCACGCTGGAGACCACCAGCAGCGCGCAAATCGAGGCGATGCCAATGGTATCCAGCAGCACGCTGACCGGGCCGCGGCGGGCAGGACGAGCGTGGCCGGCGCGCAAACGCAGAGGAAGATAGCGAAAGAGATAGTTGACGCCGCCGACTATCACCCCGAGCAGAAGGACTTCACTGTTCATCCGGCATCCCCTTGAGCATGGCCTGAAGCAGCGCCGTCAGACACCCGCAGACAATTCCGGCGAGGATCGCCGCCGGAATGGAAAATAACAGAATGCCGCCCAGCGCGCCCGCCAGCGCCGCCGTGACGCAGAGTGACTGCTGACGCTGGAAAGAGGCCAGCAGGAAGCTCATAAACAACGCCGGCAGCATAAAGCCGAGGGCGGCTTCCACCGCCGGATAATCCACCAGCAGGCCGTTGCCGGACCAGGCGCCGGCCAGCGTGCCGCACACCCACGATGCCCACGAGGTAAAAGCGAGACCAAGCATCCAGTTTTCGCTCCAGCGGCGGTTATCGCGAACCAGCTTGGCGGTAGCGGCGGCGAAAACCTCATCGGTCAGGCCGAAGGCCCAGAGGGCGGTTTTCTTTTTATCCAGCGCTGAGCGAATGCGGCTGCGCAATGAGGGGCCATACAGCACGTGGCGGACATCCATCGCCATTACCGTCAGGGCGGCGACCCACAGCGAACTGCCGGCGGCCAACATGGCGGTGATCACAAACTGGCTGGAGCCGGCGTAAATAATGCAGGAGAAGAACAGGCTTTCCAGCGGGGTGAAGCCCAGCCGGGTGGCATTGAGTCCGAAGGCGAATGCCACCGGAAGGTAGCTGATGACGATGGGGAGACTGTCTTTGACGCCTTCGCCGACGGTGGCGACGCGTTCAGGTAAGGCACAGGTTAAGGGCGCGGGGTTTTCCATATGAATAACTTATCGCTGGATCCATGTGAAGATGGCAATTTGACCGATGTCTCCACCTTAACAGAGCGCGATGCGCCTTAACACTATGGAAATTCCTGGAATCGCGTTTCTATGACCTGGCCACGAGAAAGGGGGCAAGGGGGCCGGATAAGGCGTTGGGCCTTATCCGTGAGCGGGTTTACTGCTGCGCGGCGAGGGCGGTTTTCACCCAGCTGTCGAACAGCGGCTGGTGGGCTTTGATCCAGCCATCAACGTGGCCGTTAATGTCGGCTTCGGAAGCATGGCCTTCATGCATCATCGCATTCTCGGCGTTGATGTCGGCGATCGGCAGCTTCATGATGCTAAACAGAGTGGCGGCGGCCGGATTTTTCTCCGCCCAGGCTTTGTTAGCGACGATGTGCATGGTGTTCACCGGGAAGCCATAGTTGGCGCCGTTGGCCAGTTTGGTGTCGATGTTTTTCTGCTCGCCCGGCAGGGAGGAGAACGGCACCTGCAGCCAGACGACGTCCTTGCCAGGCTTCAGCACGTCGCTAACCCAGTACGGCGTCCAGGTGTAGTAGAGCACCGGTTTACCCTCTTTATACCGGGCAATGGTGTCGGCCATCATCGCCGCGTAGTTGCCCTGGTTATGGGTGACGGTTTTGCTCAGGCCATAGGCGTCAATCTGATGGTTAATCACTGCTTCGCAGCCCCATCCTGGGGTACAGCCGGTGAGATCCGCTTTACCGTCATTGTTGGTATCAAACAGTTTGGCGATCTGCGGATCTTTGAGCTGATCGATGGAGGTGATGTGGTACTGCTCAGCGGTTTTTTTGTCGATCAAATAGCCCTGGGCGGCGCCTGAGACGTACACTCCTTTGCGATAGAATTTGTTATCACCGCCCGCCGCGGCGTACATGTCATCGTGCAGCGGTTGCCAGTTGGTGGCGATAAAGGTGGTATCTCCGGCGGCAATCGACGTATAGGCAACGTTATAGTCCACTTCGCTGGGTTTCTCGACGGTGTAGCCCAGCTTCTCCAGCGCGCGACTGACCAGCAGGGTCTGGAAGCTCTCTTCGGAGATAGTGCTCTGAGCGGGCTTCACCGTAATTCCTTTACCCGGCAGGTCGGCGGCGAAGGCGCTGGTGGCGAGCAGGGTGGCAAAGGCGGCGGTGGCCAACATCGTACTATGTCGCATGGTGGTTCCTCTTATTGTTTAACGGGAAGGGCCGCTCCCGGACATCTGCTGGTGTCGGGGAGCGGCGCTGTTATCGACTTATCGACAGAAAGGGCGAGTGATAAGCCCCAGCGGGCCGGTGGTGTACCAGCGGCGGTTGCCGCGACTGCGGGCGTCGCGACCGACGGCCTGGGTGAGGCGGTCAAGAATAATCGCCAGGATCACGATCCCCACCCCGCCGACGGTCGCCAGGCCCATATCCAGGCGGCCGATACCGCGCAGCACCATCTGGCCGAGGCCGCCGACGGCGATCATCGAGGCGATCACTACCATCGACAGGGCCAGCATCAGGGTCTGGTTAACCCCGGCCATAATGGTGGGCATGGCCAGCGGCAGCTGCACCTTAAACAGCAGCTGGCGCGGGCTGGCGCCAAATGAGCGCGACGCTTCGATCAGATCCGCAGGCACCTGGTTTATCCCGAGGATGGTCAGACGGACGATCGGCGGCAGGGCGAAGATAATCGTCACCACCACGCCCGGTACGTTGCCGATGCCGAACAGCATCACGATCGGCACCAGATAGACGAACGCCGGCGTGGTCTGCATGGCATCTAATAGCGGGCGGATGATTTTCGCCGCCCGCGGGCTGCGCGCTAGCCAGATCCCCAGCGGCAAGCCGATAACCATGCAGAACAGCAGGGCGGTGAGGACCAGCGCCAGAGTGACCATGGCTTGCGACCACGCGCCGATGGCGCCGATGGCAATCAGCGATACCAGAGTGGCGACCCCCATGCCGAGGCTGGAGATCTGCCAGGCGATTAGCGCGAAGACGATAATCGCCACCGGCGCCGGCATCCCCAACAGCAGCTGCTGGAAGGCGCTGAGGATGTAGTCGATCGGCACGCGGATCCCCTGGAACAGCGGACGGAAGTGCAGCACGATCCAGTCGATGGCGTGGGTCACCCAGCTGTCGAGCGGGATCAGGGTCTTATGGAACGGATCCATGATATTGAACTGTTCCGGCTGCGGCGCAGGGGCGCTGTGCAGCCAGTCGGCGCCGCCGCCATTAGCCGGCGCGGCAGTAGAGGCGCCACCCCAGGCGTCGGCAGCCTGCGCGGCGCTGTCGGTTGACGGGGCGCTGCCCCACGGGTTGGTCTGATCAGCCATGATTCACCCCCTCGCGATCTAAAGCCTGGAGCAACATCCTTTTGGAAATGATGCCAATATATTGTTGTTCTTCATCCACTACCGGCACGGCGCACGGAGCGTGGCCGACGTGGGAGAGCAGATCGCTGAGCGGGGTTTGCGCTTCCACCGCCAGCGGGGCTTCAATCAGCGCCGCCTCGATCCCCTGCCCGGCGCTGAGGGCTGTTTTCAGAGAATCAATCGAGACAATCCCGACAAAGCGATTACCGCGCTCTATGACATAGCCATATTCCCGGTCTTCATCCTGTAATAATTTCAGCGCCGAACGGGGGCCAAAACCAGGCGTTTTACGAATCAGGCCAACCGGGCTGCGGCGGGCAATATCTTTCGCGCTGAATACCTGGCTAATATCCACGCCGCGGAAGAAGGTGCGCACATAATCATTGGCCGGATTATTTAATATTTCATCCGGAGTGCCGACCTGGACCACTTCG
Organism: Klebsiella sp. HMSC16A12; assembly: GCF_001808265.1. Taxonomy (NCBI): domain Bacteria; kingdom Pseudomonadati; phylum Pseudomonadota; class Gammaproteobacteria; order Enterobacterales; family Enterobacteriaceae; genus Klebsiella; species Klebsiella sp. HMSC16A12. Next base: position 18,758 of record NZ_KV792568.1, on the reverse strand, counting down.
CCATTTTGCATAATGGCGATACGATCGCCAATTCGCATGGCTTCATCAAGGTCATGGGAAATAAAGACGATAGTGCGTTGATGCTTCGCCTGTAATTTGATGAGCTCATCCTGCATTTCGGTACGAATGAGCGGATCGAGCGCAGAGAAGGCTTCATCCATTAACAGAATATCGGGATTAATCGCCAGGGCGCGAGCTAAACCGACGCGCTGGCGCATGCCGCCGGAGAGTTCATCCGGCCAGGCGTGGGCATAATTCTCCAGCCCCACCTGACGCAGCGCCTCCCGGGCTTTTTGCTCTCGTTCGGCGGCGGGAACGCCGGCAAGCGCCATGCCAAACGCCGTGTTGTCGAGCACGCTCATGTGCGGCATCAGCGCAAAGGACTGAAAAACCATCGCAATTTTCTTGCGACGCACCTCGCGCAGCTCGGCATCCGACATTTTGGCGATATCGACCCCGTCAATCAGCACCTGGCCGCGGGTGGGTTCAATCAGGCGATTGAGAAGGCGAACCATGGTGGATTTCCCCGAGCCGGAGAGCCCCATGATGACGAATATCTCGCCTTCTTCAATGGCCAGACTGGCGTCTTTGACGCCAAGCGACAGCCCCGTTTTTTCCAGTATTTGCGCTTTGTTGAGTCCTTTCTCAATATATTTGAAAGCACGGTGTGGATGCTCGCCAAATATCTTATAAAGATTTTTGATTTCTAATTTAATTGCCATGCAATAGAGAAGTTCCTGTTATTTGTTTATTGCGATATGATACCCGATGGTGATTATGATCTTTTTACACCCTAACATACTCAGATTCTGTGACAACCCTCAATGGCAAACTCTCGGCAAAATCAGATGGGGGCAACTGTGGCTAAGCCCCCGTGATATAAGGGCTGGGCGGTAATTTGTTGTTGGTAATATTTTTTGATTATCTTTGGATAATTCGACTGAAATGGACCGGTTTTCTGCTAAATATGACGAAGTGATGACGGTTAGGTCATGGAGAGAATATTTGGTGGATTAAACGCTATTTTGTGAAATTAATCACCAGGAATCCGCCTGCGATATTCCTGGTGAAAGTACGGTTAAAAGTCCCAATCGTCGTCGGCGGTCTCTTCCATTTTTCCTATCACGTAGGAGGAGCCGGAACCGGAGAAAAAGTCATGGTTTTCGTCGGCGTTGGGCGACAGCGCTGCGAGGATTGCCGGATTGACCGCCGCCATCTCCGCCGGGAACAGCGCCTCGTAGCCGAGGTTCATCAGCGCTTTGTTGGCGTTGTAGCACAGGAAAGCGCTGACGTCGTCGAACCAGCCGCTCTCGCCGTACAGCTCCCGGCTGTAGGCCAGTTCGTTGTCGTAAAGATCCATCAGCAGATCGAGGGCGAAATTTTTCAATTCTTCGCGCTTGCCGGGGCTGACGATATCCAGTCTTTTCTGGTACTTGTAGCCGATGTAATAGCCATGCACCGCTTCATCGCGAATGATCAGGCGGATCAGATCCGCAGTGTTGGTCAGCTTTCCCCGGCTGGAGAAGTACATCGGCAGCCAGAAGCCGGAGTAGAAGAGAAAGGATTCGAGGAACACGCTGGCGATTTTTTTCTTCAGCGGCTCGTCGGCCTGATAGTAACCCAGCATCAGCTGCGCCTTGCGCTGCAGGGGATCACAGCTTTCGCTCCAGGCGAAGGCGGCATCCACCTCCTTGCTGTGGCACAGCGTGGAAAAGATGGAGCTGTAAGAGCGGGCATGAACCGCCTCCATAAAGCTGATGTTCGACAGCACCGCCTCCTCATGCGGGGTTAAGGCGTCCGCCATTAGCGCCGGGGCGCCGACGGTGTTCTGAATGGTGTCAAGCAGGGTCAATCCGGTAAAGACGCGAATGGTCAACTGCTGCTCCGCCGCGCTGAGGGTTTGCCAGGCGGGAATGTCGTTCGACAGCGGCACTTTCTCCGGCAGCCAGAAGTTGCTGGTGAGACGGTTCCAGACCTCAAGATCTTTATCGTCATCAATGCGGTTCCAGTTGATTGCGCTGACGCGCGTTAAATGGGTCATCCTGTTCTCCTTACAGCGCGCAGGACACGCAGCCTTCAATTTCAGTGCCTTCCAGCGCCAGCTGGCGCAGACGGATGTAGTAGAGCGTCTTGATGCCTTTCTTCCAGGCGTAAATTTGCGCCTTGTTGATATCGCGGGTGGTGGCGGTATCGGGGAAGAACAGGGTCAGCGACAGCCCCTGGTCGACGTGGCGCGTCGCCTCGGCGTAAGTGTCAATGATCTTCTCCGGCCCTATCTCATACGCATCCTGGTAGAGGGCCAGATTGTCGTTATTCATAAATGGCGCGGGGTAGTACACCCGCCCGGTTTTCCCCTCTTTGCGGATCTCAATCTTCGAGACGATCGGGTGAATGCTGGAGGTGGCATGGTTGATGTACGAGATCGAGCCGGTGGGCGGCACCGCCTGCAGATAGCGATTGTAGATGCCATAGCGCATGACATCGTCGCGCAGCTGGCGCCAGCTTTCCCGGTCGGGCAGAGAGATGCCGGCGCGGGCGAACAGCGTGCGCACCCGTTCGGTTTTCGGCTGCCACTCCTCCTGCAGATATTTGTCGAAGTACGCCCCGCTGGCGTAGCGCGACTGCTGGAAGCCGGCGAAGCGCTGGCCGCGCTCGCGGGCCAGCTGCATCGAGGTGTGCAGCGCGTGCCAGGTCACGGTGTAGAAGTAGATATTGGTGAAGTCCAGCCCCTCCGGGCTGCCGTAGGCAATGCCCTCCCGCGCCAGGTAACCGTGCAGATTCATCTGCCCCAGGCCGATGGCGTGGGAGGCCGCGTTGCCGGCCGCCACCGAGGGAACCGACTGAATGTCGCTCATGTCGGACACGGCGGTCAGGGCGCGCACCGCGGTGGCGATTGTGCGGCCGAAATCCGGCGAGTCCATGGTATGGGCGATGTTCAGCGAGCCGAGGTTGCAGGAGATATCTTCCCCGATATGCGCATAGCTGAGGTCTTCATTATAGGCGGACGGCGTACTGACCTGCAGGATCTCCGAACACAGATTGCTCATGGTGACCCGCCCGGCCACCGGACTGGCGCGGTTCACGGTGTCTTCAAACATGATGTACGGGTAGCCGGATTCAAACTGAATCTCCGCCAGGCGCTGGAACAGGTCGCGGGCGCGGATCCAGCGCTTGCGGACCCGCTCGTCGGCCACCAGCTGCGGATAGAGGTCGCCGATGGCGCAATCGGCGAAAGGTTTGCCGTACAGCCGTTCGACGTCATAAGGCGAGAACAGGGCCATCTGCGCATCTTCTTTCGCCAGCTGGAAGGTGATATCAGGGATCACCACCCCCAGCGACAAGGTTTTGATGCGGATTTTCTCATCGGCATTTTCACGCCGGGTATCAAGAAAGCGTAAAATATCGGGATGGTGAACATGCAGCCAGACCGCACCCGCCCCCTGGCGGGCGCCGAGCTGATTGGCATAGGAGAAGGCGTCCTCCAGCATCTTCATCACCGGCACCACCCCAGAAGACTGGTTTTCGATGCGCTTGATCGGCGCCCCGGCCTCGCGCAGGTTGGAGAGTAAAAAGGCCACCCCGCCGCCGCGCTTCGACAGCTGTAGCGCCGAGTTCACCGCCCGGCCGATGGACTCCATATTATCCTCAATACGCAGCAGGAAGCAGGAGATCAGCTCCCCGCGCTGCTGTTTGCCAGCGTTAAGGAAGGTCGGTGTGGCGGGCTGAAAGCGGCCGCTGAGTATCTCCTCCGTCAGCTGCCGCGCCTGCTGTTCATCGCCCCGGGCCAGCGTCAGGGCCACCATCACGCTGCGTTCGGCGAAATCCTCGAGGTAGTGCTTGCCGTCAAAGGTCTTCAGCGCATAGCTGGTATAGAACTTCCAGGCGCCGAGGAAGGTCTGAAAGCGAAACGGAGCGCGCCGGGCATGGGCGAACAACGCCAGCACAAACCCGCGGTCATAGCCGGCCAGCACCTGCGGATCGTAATAGCCCTCGCTGACGAGCCAGCTGAGCTTATCCTCCTGGCTGGGGAAGGTGAGGGCGTTGGGCTGAACCTGGGTCGCCATAAAGGCCTCAACCGCCTGGCGATCTTTCTCAAACGGGATGCGGCCCTCGCTGTCGTACAAATTCAGCATCGCGTTGAGGGCGTGAAAATCCACGGCGGCGGTTATACGTTCTGCGGTTGTCGTTGCCAAAATTCGCTGACTCCTTTACGCACGGTGTTGATATCGTCGGGGGTTCCCATCAGCTCGAAGCGGTAGAGATAGGGCACGGCGCATTTTTGCGCGATGACATCTCCGGCACGCCCCCAGCCGTCGCCAAAGTTGCGATTGCCGGCGGCAATCACTCCGCGGATCAGCTGGCGGTTATGCACGTCGTTTAAAAAGCGGATCGCCTGACGCGGTACCGCGCCGGCGGTGCCGCCGCCGCCATAGCTGGGAACGATGAGAATATAGGGCTCGTCTACCCGCAGATGTTCACGCTCGTTCAGCGGGATGCGCACCGCCGGCAGCCCCAGGCGCTGCACAAAGCGATGGGTATTCTCCGAACGGCTGGAGAAGTAGACGATGAGGCTCATGCGCTGGCCGCCGTAAAGGAGGGGCGCAGGCGATTGATCATATCCGGGCGGAAGCCGCTCCAGCGCAGCTCACCGGCGATCACCACCGGCAGCTGGCGAAATCCCTGCTCGCGCAGGGTGTCGGCGGCATCCGGCTGCTGGTCGACGTTGACCATTTCAAAGGCCAGTCCCCGGCTCTCCATGGCTCGCCGGGTGGCATGGCACTGCACGCAGTCATTTCGAGTGTAAATAATAATGCGCATGATTCGTATTTCCATTTAAGATAACAGCACGGCGCTAAACATAGCGTCGAACGTAGTGGGCCATTCGATAAGGAAATACTAGATGTAGTTATTTAAAACTTCAACCACTCAATATATAGCGTTTTTGGCAAGCGAGTCCCCCGCCGGGATAGATCGGCGGAGGAGGGGGGAGGCTGTGCGGAACTACAGGCGCATGGCCACGGCGAGGCGGTTAAAGGCGTTCATCAGACTGACGGCGAAGGTCAGATCGCTTATCTGACGCGGGGTAAAATGTTCGCGCAGCGGCTGGTAAACCTCATCTTCCGCATGGCTGGCGGCAATGTCGGTGACCGACTCGGCCCAAGCCAGCGCCGCGCGTTCGGCCGGAGTAAAGTGGGCGCTTACCCGCCAGCCCGCAAGGGCATCCAGTTTGCTTTGCGCCATGCCGCCTTTGCGCAGCGCCTGGCTATGTTTCTCAAGACAGAAGGCGCAGCCGTTGATCTGCGAGACGCGTAAATAAACCAGCTCTACCAGGGCGTTGCCCAGCTCGCTTTTCTCAAGCGCGATGCTGGCCTGTACCAGCCCTTTATAGACTTCCGGGCTCAGTTCACTGAATGGCTGACGTAATTGGTTCATGGTGTTCTCCTCTCTAAGACGGCAGCCAAAATAGCACTATAATGGACTGCAAAAGATAGCCATATTGTGATGAAAAAAGCAGACCATAATGGAAGCAATTAACCTCCCGCTTTATCAGCGTATTGCCCGCCAGTTGAAATCGGCGATTGAACGTGGCGAACTGACCCCGGGCAGCCGTTTGCCCGCCAGCCGGGTGTACGCTCAGGAGCAGGGCGTCTCCCGGGCGACCATCGAAAACGCCTGGGGAGAGCTGGTCGCCCAGGGATGGCTCGAGCGGCGTGGGCAGGCGGGGACCTTTGTCAGCGAGCGGCTCAGCCCGCGCCAGCTGGCGCCGGTACCGCCAGTGCAACCGGCCGCGCCGACGGAGCCGCTGCCGTTTCAGATGGGGCTGCCGGCGCTGGATCTCTTTCCGCGCGGGCAGTGGGCGCGGGTGATGGGGCGTCGGCTGCGGACGCAGTCGCGGTTCGATCTTGCACCCGGCGATCCCGGCGGCGATCCGCTTCTGCGCCAGGCTATCGTCGATTATCTACGCCTGTCGCGCAGTATCGACTGTCAGCCGGATCAGGTGTTGATCACCGGCAGCTATGCCGCCTCCATGAACCTTATCCTGCGTACCCTGGCGCAGCCGGGACAGCATATGTGGATGGAAGATCCGGGGTATCCCTTTATCCGGCCGGTCGTCGAGGCTGGGCAGCTGGCGGTGGATGCGATTCCGGTGGACGACGAAGGGATGGACGTCGGCTGGGGCCAGCGTCATCACCCGCAGGCGCGATTTGCCCTGCTCACACCAGCCCATCAGAGTCCGCTGGGGGTCGCGCTGTCGCTTCCCCGACGCCGCCAGCTGCTGGCGTGGGCCGCGGAGCGCGACGCGTGGATCATTGAGGACGATTACGATAGCGAGTTTCGCTATCACGGCAAACCGCTGCCGCCGCTGAAAAGCCTTGATGCGCCGCAGAGGGTCATCTACGCGGGCACCTTCAGTAAGTCGATGTTCCCGGCGCTGCGCACCGCCTGGCTGGTGGTGCCGACCCCGCTGGTGGCGCGTTTTCACCAGACCGCGGAGCGCCAATCCTGCACCGTTCCCACCCTGTGGCAGCAGACGCTGGCGGATTTTATCCAGCAGGGACATTTTTGGCGTCATTTGAAGAAAATGCGTGCCAGCTATAGCCAGCGTAGACAGTGGCTGGAGTCGGCTCTGCAGGCGCAGGGCTTTCAGGTCACGCCGCAGCTGGGGGGAATTCAACTGGTTATGTCGGTCAGCGGCGACGATCGGCTGCTCGCGCGGCGGGCGGTTGTGGCCGGGCTGGCGGTGCAGGCGCTGAGCGACTGGCGGATTCGCCACGCGGGCGAGGGGGGATTATTGATGAGTTTTACCAATATACGTTCGCCGGCGATGGCTGACGGACTTGCCCGACGGCTGAGAGAGGCGATCGCGATTTGATGGCGCTTAAGTCGGGGAAGGAGAAAAACCCCTGCGGCCAGAGGCGCGCAGGGGCTGACGCGTATTTGTTATCTTCATTGCCTTCCGTAAAGCTCGCGGGCTACCGCGCGCCAATCGCGCGGCGGCAGCCGACGCTTAAGCTATTATCGACGTAAATTGAGCAATACGCCAATAAATACCCCGACGGCGGCGGCGGCGCCCACACTGTGCCACGGTTTATTGCGCACGTAGGTATCGGCACAGCCCAGCGCATCGCACGCTGCCTGGCGCGCATCCAGCGCCGCCTGCTGCACCCGGTTGTGGCCATTAAGGCGGGCACGAGTCTCTTTTAACAGCGACTGCGCTTTGACACGCGCCGCTTCCGCTTCCTCTTTGGCGTCACTGCCCCATGATTTCAGCACCTCTTCCAGCGTATCCGCTAATTGGCTGACATCGTTATGAATATCTTCGGCGTTCTCGTCAAAATTGTTGCGGTTCACATGGTTAGCCATCGTTATCTCCCTTAATTCCATCGAGTGAGTAAGTGTAGGACAAGATTTTGAATTATGCTTACTGTTGTGGTTTCTGGAATTTTCCGAAAGCACTGTCCTTAATGAATAAGGTAAGGTCAATGTGCGGTAAAAGATAACGAGGAATCAGTATGTATTTAAGACCCGATGAGGTGGCGCGTGTTCTTGAAAAAGCCGGCTTCACCATGGATGTTGTGACGCAAAAAGCGTACGGCTATCGCCGCGGCGATAATTATGTTTATGTGAACCGCGAAGCGCGCATGGGGCGAACAGCGTTAGTTATTCATCCGGCGTTAAAAGAGCGCAGCAATATGCTGGCCGAACCGGCTTCAGATATCAAAACCTGTGATCATTATGAACAGTTTCCGCTGTATTTAGCCGGGGATGCGCAACAACATTATGGTATTCCGCATGGATTTAGCTCACGCATGGCGCTTGAGCGTTTTCTGAATGGGCTATTTGGCGAAGCCCAGCCGGCAATGTCGACGAATTAATACGCCGATAGGCATTTAAGGATCCAGGCGAGGCGGGCTGGCGGGAAGAGGCGACTGGCAGAGCCAGTCGCTGCTAACGCGTTGGTCAGGCCTTCGCCTGCTGATAGGGCGCCACGCGGAACAGGCGGCGGCAATAGTCGAGGAAGTAGCCGTAGGCGGCGCCCATCATCATCGATACCGCCAGGTTCGAGCTCACCGCGGCGACAATCTGGTGCCAGTCAGCACCCACGCTCCACAGAATAGCGACATACACCGGCGACTGAAAGGTGACGTAGGCCAGCACGTCGGCCATATTTTTCATCCACCTGGCCGGGCTGATGCGCCGGGCCTGACGCATGGCGAAATCGCGATAAATCCCATAGGGTACGGCAATAATAATGTTGACCGGGATCGCCACCAGACGCGACGATAACGACTGCTCAAACGTCATACCAGAGAGAAAAATTTCGATCATCATGTTGACGACGGTGCAGTAAACCACCATCGCAAAGGTGTCTGCAACCGCATGCCGCAAGCGGGAGTGCGCAGAGAACATCGGAGTGCTCCTCGAAAATGAAGTCATTAACGCCGAAAAATGCGCGTTGGTATAGCGTTTTTGGGCTGCCTGTTTTGATGTGCGTAGAGTATATCTCTGCATTAAAAGTGGCAACTAGCTATAAATTTTTATTTATAGCCTTTTTGTCGATAAAATACTCTGCGCTGGTTTGTTTTTTGTTCGTTACGCTACTTTTATTCCTGTTTTTGAAAATATCAGTATTTATCAATGTGTTACTCTTGATTGCGAAATCGAGACTGGCCGAGGGAACGGCGCCTGATAGCCAACCATGGCGCAACATCACGCGAGTGTGTGATTCCGCTCTCTTTTAGGATTTTTTATGCCGTAAGTCGCGTTTTTATGGTGAAAAATTCTGAATTGCGAATTGTTGTTTTATTCCCATTTTCTGATTAACTATTCACTGTGGCCAAAGGTATGTATCAGTGCGGCCACGTATGAACAGCAGGTAACCCGCTGACCATAAAGCTAATATTCCTGGCGAGAACGGTGGTTTTTCCCGTCATTCTGCCTTTTTTATTTATTCATTCTCTTTTTTGCCTGTGCTTATGAAAAAGGCTCAGGTATTTGCCAATATAGTTCCAGGGGATAACCGCTAATATCCACCTTATATATTTATCTGGACAACCGAAGGCTGGAAATAAATAAACGTTTCTATTACACTTGCCGCGTTGTATCTTTTAATTTGCTATTTGGAATTTTTTAATTTTATGTCTTCAATGTTACACAAACTGAATAATATCCGTTCACTGCGTGCCCTGTCCCGTGAATTCTCCATTGACGTGCTTGAAGAGATGCTGGAAAAGCTCAGGATCGTCACTGAAGAAAAACGTACGCAACAGCAGCAGGCAGCTCAGCAGCAGGCTGAATATCAGGAGAAAGTGAATACCTGGCTTGAACTGATGCGCGCCGACGGTATTTCTCCTGACGAGCTGGTGGCCGATATTCAGCCGCCAAAGGCGGGAGGCAAAAAGCGTCAACCGCGCCCGGCGAAATATCGTTATACCGATCATACTGGCGCAGAGAAAACCTGGACCGGACAGGGAAGAATGCCGAAGCCGATTGCCGAGGCTGTCGCCCAGGGTAAATCGCTGGATAGCTTTTTAATTTAACGCCTACGGGCCAGCGCCAGGCCGGTGGGGAGGGACCCACCGGCCTGGCCTTATGACTTTAAGCGAGGGGCTTTAGCAGACGCCGAAGTCTCCCTCTTCCTGATACGGCGTGACCTCGTCCGACTTCAGCGAATAGCGCTCTCCCTGCTCCTGTGCGGCCTGAACCACCACCAGTTGCTCCCCTTGCACTTCCACCACTTTCAGTTTTGGTCCGCCCGCTCGGGGTTGTACCAGATCGCCGACAGCAAACATAATTCACTCCTCACTGTTAACACCATGGATAAACCTAAACCATAGCTCAACGCCCGCTCACTGAACACCGGGCGTGCTGTTTTTTGTTAAAACAATTTGGAGTTATATGTATTAATATTGTTAATGTTTTGCTGGCGCCATACCGCTGCTGAGAAAGGGGGACGGCGAGGGTAGGGTTACCACCAATCAGGTCAGGAAAGACACCATGAAGTATATCATTCTGTTGATCATTGTTATTGCTGTACTGTATGTCCATTACCGCGGACGGGTGCGCTATCGTTTCTGGCGGCAGCTCTCCGACCATTCCACATTTACCGCGCCGCTGAATGGATTTATGTATTTATTTTCCCGCGTGCCGAATACGCCTTATCTGCGGCCGGAGATGTTTCCCGAGCTGGCGATATTGCAGCAAAACTGGCAGGTTATTCGCGACGAAGGTCTCCACCTTCAGCAGCTGGAGCAGATTAAAGCGGCCGATAAATATAACGATGCCGGGTTTAACTCATTTTTCAAAACCGGCTGGAAACGCTTTTATCTGAAATGGTATGAGGATGCCCATCCTTCCGCCAGCCAGCTCTGTCCGCAAACTACCGCGCTGCTGCGCGATATCCCGTCGGTGAAAGCGGCCATGTTCGCCACTCTGCCGGACGGTAGCCGTCTGCCGCGCCATCGTGACCCCTACGCCGGCTCGCTACGCTTTCATCTGGGCCTGGCAACGCCGAACGATGACCGCTGCTTTATCGAGGTGGATGGCCAGCGTTACAGTTGGCGCGATGGAGAAGGCGTGCTGTTTGACGAGACCTATATCCACTATGCGGAAAATACCAGTGGTGAGAATCGCCTGATTCTGTTCTGCGATATTGAACGGCCGATGCGCTACCGCTGGGCGCAGAAAGTTAACCACTGGCTGGGACGCCATCTGATGAGCGCCGCTTCGGCGCCCAACGATATCGGCGATCGCACCGGCGGGATTAACCGGGCGTTTCGCTATATTTACCAGATCCGTATTGTTGGTAAGCGGTTGAAAAAATGGAATAAGACGGTCTATTACATCGTCAAATGGCTGCTCTTCGGCGGCATTGCCTGGCTTATCTGGAGCGCGTTTTAACCCCCTGGCGCCGGTTCCACGGCATGGTCGCCAGCAGACGCGCCATGCCGCAAAAGCCGGTTACGCCGGCGAAGGTGAGCCCGGCGCCGACCGCGCCGCTGAGCAGGAAAAAGCCGCCGTTAACGGTATAGCCCAGCAGCACCCCCAGTAAAATCAGGACGCCAGCGGCAATTTGCACCTGGCGCATCAGCGGCAGCGGCTGTGATGAATCTTCCACTACCGGCAACCCCGCGGCTTTCCACGCCTGAATTCCTCCTGCCAGCAGGCAGGCCTGCGCCGGCGCGGCGGCCGCGGCCAGACGAATCGCATTATTCTGCGTCCGGGAACCCGCCTGGCAGTGAAAGATGACCGTCTCTCCGGCCCGGGCATTGAGGGGCGCACCGCTGGTCAGAGTGGCGAGCGGCACCAGCTCGGCATCGGGGATATGTTCGCGCGCATATTCATCCGCATCGCGGATATCAATCAGTCTGGCGCCCTGGGCAATCTGCGCCTGGGCCTCGGCGGGAGTTAAGGTGGCGATGGTCATAGGATCCTCACGGGCAATAGAGCGTTTTCAGCGTATTGATCACCTGCTGTACCGCAGGGTGGGTGATGAAATAGTGGATACGCTGGGCGTCGCGCTCGCTGTCGATCAGCCCCTCGTCACGCATCCGCGCGAGGTGTTGCGAGGTGGCGGAGGGGCTCAGCCCTGTAGCCCGGGCGAGTTCGCCGGCGCTGGCCCTGGGCGCATCGCACAGCATGCACAGGATCAGCAATCGGTGAGGATTGCTCATCGCTTTCATCAGCGCGGCGGCTTCTCCGGCGCGGGCCTGCAGGTCTTCAGGTGTGGTCATTTATTTTAGCTTTTTCTAAATTTAGATAACTCTAAAATAAAAAGGCCGCCAGCGCCAGCACAATTTCTCCACGACTCAGGCCGGAACGGCGAGCCGGGCAATCTGCGCCCGGGCGCTGGCGATCCCGGCGTCGCGACCATGCGGGCGATTGTCCAGCCCTTCGGCATAGATAAATTCCACCTCCTGGATCCCCATCAGCCCCAGTACCGCGCGCAGATAGGGCGTGACGGCGTCGGTAGTTTCTCCCTGGTGAATACCGCCGCGGCTGCTGACGACCACCGCCCGGACGCCCTCCACCAGCCCCTGCGGCCAGCTCTCGGTGTAGCGAAAGGTTTCCCGCGCCCGCGCCACGAGGTCGAACCATTTTTTAAGATCGGTCGGGACGTTGAGGTTATACATCGGCGCGCCGATCACCAGCAGGTCGCTGGCCTTTAACTCGGCGATAAGCTGGTCGGAGAGGGCGACCGCCTCGCGGATAGCAGGCTGCGGATCCACTGCCCCGCGCAGGGCGGCGAACAGGGGGCGATCCAGCGTTGGCAGCGCCATGGCGCTGAGATCGTGTTCGGTGAGCCGATCGCCGTGTCCCGCCGCCTGGCGCGCCGCGAGAAATTCGTTAATCAACTGATTGGTCAGGGATGTTTCGCCATTAATGCTGGATTTTAAAACCAGAACGTTAGCCATGATGAGTGCCTCAAATGAAAGATAGAAGCAAAGACTAACACTGTCTTTTTTGTCTCAGGAGTGACATTATTTTTCCCTATTGTATCCCGTAAGGAACCAATCTGTGCGCGACGATCTGAATGCGATCCCGGTATTTGTCACCGTGGTCGAGAGCGGCAACTTTGCCAGCGCGGCGGCGATCCTCCATGTGACGCGTTCGGCGGTGGGAAAAACCATTGCCCGGCTGGAAGCGCGTCTCGGCGTGGCGTTATTCCAGCGTACCACCCGACGGCAACTGCTGACGGAAGAGGGGGAGCAATTCTATCTCCAGTGCCGGGAAGCGCTGGAGCGCATCCGCGAGGCCGAAGAGACGCTGCAGCGCGGCAAAGATGAGGCGCAGGGGCGGCTGCGGGTGTCGCTGCCGGTGCTGTTTGGCCAGCGCTGCGTGGCACCGCTGCTGTTCCGCCTCAGCCAGCGCTATCCGTTACTGAAGCTCGAGCTCCACTACAGCGACCGGCAGGTCAATCTGCTGGAGGAGGGGTTTGATCTTGCGGTGCGTATCGGGAGCCTGGCCGATACCGGGTCGCTGCGGGCCCGTGCGCTGGGAGAGCACGGCATGGTGCTGTGCGCGGCGGCGGAGTACCTGCGCCAGCAGCCAGCGCCGCAGACTATTGCCGGGTTGAACGAGCACCGTACCCTCGGCTATCTGCACAACGGCCAGCTGCAAAAATGGCAACTGTATGACCCGCAGCAGGGCGACGTGCGCTTCAGTCCGCAGACGTGGCTGATACAGGATGATTTTGCCGCCATCGCGGCGGCAGTGCAGCAGGGGATGGGCATCGCCTGGCTGCCGGACTGGCTGGTGGCGCAGGCGCTTGCCGATGGGACATTGCAGCAGGTGTTGGCGCCCAGCGCTCAGGTGCGTTTCGCCATCCACGCGGTATGGCCGGAGGGGCCGTGGCTGCCGCAAAAAACGCGGGCGGCGATCGATGCCCTGCGGGAAGGGCTACCTCTTACCGCAACACCTGGTTAGCGCAGAGAGATATAACCGCCATCTATGGCGGCGGAGGTTTTCCGACAGCGTGCAAGCTACCGGCGCGCTTTACGCCATAGCCTCAGCGACGAGGCCGTCCGGCACGGGCGGCACGGCGGTACAACGTGCTGCGGGCGATACCCAGTATCTGCGCCGCCCGGCTGACGTTGCCGTTGACCCTGGCCAGGGTATCGACAATCAACTGCTCATCATGGGCCTGCAATCCCCCGCGCGGCAACGGCGCAGGCGTGGCGCGATACGCCTCCGGCAGCGCGTCGGGCGTCAGCGTGTCGCCCTCATCGGCGAGAGCCAGCATTACCTTCAGGACGCTCTGCAGCTGGCGTACGTTTCCCGGCCACGGCAGCTGGCTGAGGTGAACCAGCAGCGCGTTTGAAAGCGTCACCCGGCGTGAAGCACCGCCCAGGTCGTGCCACAGGGTGGCGATAAAGGTTTCCAGCGCCGGCCACTCGCGCAGCGGAGGCAGCGCCAGGGCGTATTCCCGCAGGCGCCACAGCAGATCTTCACGGAATTCTCCGGCGCTGACCCGCTGGGTCAGGTTGCGGTGGGTGGCGCAGATCAAGGCGAAATTCACCGGCACGCTGCGGCTGGCGCCCAGCGGAGCGACCTCTTTCTCCTGCAGGACGCGCAGGAGGCGGGTCTGCAGCGCCAGCGGCATATCGCCGATCTCATCAAGAAACAGCACCCCGCCGTCAGCCTCGCGGATTTTACCGATATAGCCATTTTTGCTGGCGCCGGTAAACGCCCCCGGCTGGTAGCCGAAGAGCTCGGATTCGATCAGCGATTCCGGAATGGCGGCACAGTTAATGGCGACAAATTTACCGCTGCGCCAGCGGCTGTGCCGGTGCAACGTGCGGCTGACATACTCTTTGCCGCTGCCGGTTTCTCCTTCAATGCACAGGGCGATGCCGGCGTTGAGCAGCCGCAGCAGCTTTTCGCCTTCGCGCGGGCTGGTAAAGGGGAGATGCATGGCCGGCGGGGCGCTTACCGCCACCCGGCGGCGGGTGGGCTCCCGCAGGCGATAGTGGTAGCGGCCCTGCGGCGTGGTCAGCGGCAGCGGGACGCTGACCGCCGTTTGCGTCAGCGTCGGAAAAAGCGAGGCAAAGGTGAGCTGGCCAAACTGCGCCGCGCTCAGGCCGAACTCGCGCATCGCCAGCCGGTTGCCGGCGGTGAGGACGTTGTCGGAAAAGACCAGCAGCAGCTCCTCGACGCTGTCGAGTTTGTCCACCTGCCGGTGCAGGCTCATCAGCCACTGCTCAGGATGCAGACTCTGTTTCACCCACAGATATTCAATTTGCTTTGCCGCCGCTTTTACCCAGCCAAAGGTGTGCTGGTGGGGAAAATTCGCCGGGCCGGAGATATCCAGCACCCCGGCGATGCTTCCGTCCGGTCGCTGGAGCGGCATCGCCGCGCAGTACAGATTCTGGTTGCGGGTAAGAAAGTGCTGACGGCCATCGATCTCGCAGCCATCGTCAATCGCCAGCGCGGTGCCGATGGCGTTGGTCCCGCGCCCGCTTTCACTCCACAGATTGCCGGGAGCCAGCGCCACGCGCTGGGCCTTTTGCAGCGCCTGGGTATCGCCGAGAGTATGCAGCACCAGGCCGTCGGGGTCGGAAAGGATCACCACCGACTGCAGGTCTGCGACCTGGCGCGACAGGGCTTCCACCACCGGCTGCGCCAGCTGCTGCAGGCAGCGGTGGCTGGCGAGCCGGTCCGCCAGCTCGCCGGCGCCGAGGCGGGGAAAATCCTCGGTGGCGGGATCCAGCCCGTAGCGCTGGCAGCGAGACCACGAATCGCTCAGCAGGGGATTCGCATTAACCTCTGGTGCGAGAATAAAGGGATTGCCTGCCACAGGGCACCTCTGGGTCGATGTTGCTGTGTTGCAATATTGTAGCCATTTGGTTTATTTGGTGTTGCGATTTGCAACACATAAGTGGAAACCCGTGCGACAGTGGCTGACCATCTGCTCGGTTAGTGAAGGCAACGTATTAATAAATAAAAATATTTAAAGAAAATAAAAAACTGGCATAACCCCTGCAAAGTGAGAAGCGTTCGGCGGCAAATTTAAAAAATCAATATGCCGCTGCGTCTCAACCCTACAGAAGGAGATTTGCGATGCGTTATGCACATCCTGGCCAGCCCGGCGCCGTGGTTTCATTTAAATCGGCTTACGGCAACTTTATTGACGGTAGATTTGTCGAGCCGCTGAGCGGTGAATTCTTTATGAATACTTCGCCGGTCGACGGCAGCAACATTGCGCAGTTTCCCCGCTCGGATGCCAGAGACATTGACTTCGCCCTCGACGCCGCCCATCGCGCGGCGCCGGCGTGGGGTAAAACCTCAGTGCAACAGCGCTCCAGGCTGCTGCTACAGGTCGCCGATCGTATTGAACAGCATCTGGAATATCTGGCGGTGGCGGAGAGCTGGGACAATGGGAAACCGATCCGCGAAACCCTGAATGCTGACCTGCCGCTGGCGGTGGATCATTTTCGCTACTTCGCCGGCTGCCTGCGCGCTCAGGAGGGAAGCACCGCCGAGATTGACGAAACCACGGTGGCCTATCATTTCCATGAACCGCTGGGGGTGGTCGGGCAGATTATCCCGTGGAACTTCCCGCTGCTGATGGCCGCGTGGAAGCTGGCCCCGGCCCTGGCGGCGGGGAACTGCGTGGTGCTCAAACCGGCGGAACAGACGCCGCTAAGCATTACCCTGCTGCTGGAGCTGATCGGCGATCTGTTCCCGGCCGGGGTGCTTAACGTGGTGCAGGGTTTCGGCAAAGAGGCGGGCGAGGCGCTGGCCACCAGCAAGCGTATCGCCAAGCTGGCATTTACCGGCTCCACGCCGGTCGGGCGGCATATTCTCGCCTGCGCGGCGGAAAATATTATCCCCTGCACCGTCGAGCTGGGGGGGAAATCGCCCAACATCTACTTCGCCGACGTGATGGACGGAGAAGAGGAATTTATTGAGAAGGCGGTGGAGGGGCTGGTGCTCGGCTTCTTCAACCAGGGTGAGGTCTGTACCTGCCCGTCGCGGGCGCTGATCCATGAATCCATCTATGAGCCCTTTATGGCACGGGTCATGGAGAAGGTGGCGCAGATCCGCCGCGGCGATCCGTTAGATACCGACACCATGATCGGCGCTCAGGCTTCCCGCCAGCAGTTCGACAAGATCCTCTCCTATATTCAGATTGCCCGGGAAGAGGGTGGGCAAATTCTGACCGGCGGCGAGCGGGCGGCTATCGCGCCGGCGCTGGATAATGGCTTTTATATTCAGCCTACGCTGATTAAAGGTCGCAACGATATGCGCTCCTTCCAGGAGGAGATCTTTGGGCCGGTGATCGGGGTGACCACCTTTAAGGACGAAGCGGAAGCGCTGGCTATCGCCAATGAGACCCAGTTTGGTCTCGGCGCCGGGGTGTGGACGCGGGATACCAACCTCGCCTATCGCATGGGTCGCGGCATTAAAGCCGGTCGCGTGTGGACCAACTGCTATCATGTCTACCCGGCGCATGCGGCGTTCGGCGGCTATAAACAGTCCGGCGTCGGGCGGGAAACGCACAAGATGGCGCTGGATGCCTATCAGCAAACCAAAAACCTGCTGGTGAGCTACGGCACCGCGCCGCTGGGCCTGTTCTGAAGTCCATCTCATTTCTGACCGATCCTCAGTCCGCAATCCATTCGGGTTGCGGATTTTTTTTAACTTCAAAATAACCATTCGAAGAGGGTGGTTATTTTGCCGGCGGCAGCGCCCATGTATTTATGTCACTTATGTATTGGCTTTCACTTGAAAATAAAAACACTTCCATAATAAGGGATTAGCGGGTGGAGGTGGCGCACCCTGGCGCCGTTTGTGTAGAAATTATGAATATTAATACCAGGAAAATTCCTAATTTTTGTGTACGCTCTGACGAGCGCACAATAAAACAAGACGAATTTTTGAACAACTGTCTTTAAATTTGTTAATTGAATTGATCTGTTGTTGTTTAAAGGTATTTGAATTTCTTTTGTATAGATATGTAAATTAACATTGAAAAGCCATTTCAAAAATTAAATATATGGCGAGCATAGCTATTAACTTATAGTTAACATCTTCCCGGGTTGCCTTTTGATACTTCGGGTAATATATTTATTTCGCACATCAAAATAACTCTTTTTTCTTCTTTTTGTTATTCATGGCCATCTATTGGCGAAATAAGGCAGAGTAGAGGGGGATGTGCCTAATATCCTGCGGAAGGAACGCAACGTACATTTACAGGGAGGAGCTGACGAGCCGTTTCGTGATAGCTTTAGGGCTATTGTCGATGATGGAAAATATGTTCGTTAACGATGAGATAAATAATGAAAAAACAACCTCGCTTTATAACCATCCTCATAGGAGCGCTGCTTTCTGGCGTAGCCTTGCAGGCTACCGCGGCCAACACTATCAATCCTGACTCGGGCACCAGTTCGGAAGGCGCCGGCGGGCAGGTCATCTTCAATGGGTCAATCACCGACAGCTCTTGCAACGTCGATAGTAGTTCTAATGGCCAGAAGGTTGATCTGGGCAAATGGGCCAGCAACTATTTTACCGGCACTGGTTTTGAAACCACCAAAACCCCCTTCCATATCAAAGTGAAAGATTGCCCGGCCAGCGTGACTACGGTCGCCGTGCTGTTTGACGGCGCGCGCGATCAGTCTGATAACTCCCTGCTGGCCATCAACGGCGGCGCCAGCGGCGTAGCGATTAAGCTGTATGAGCACGATCGGTCGACGGCTGTCAGCCTCGGTAAAACGTCAGCCAAACAGACGGTCACTCCGGGTACCAGCGGCGGCACCGGCTCTGCCGACCTCGAGTTTTACGCCGACTATATCTCCACCGCGGCGACCGTGACGGCAGGTAAAGCCGACGGTACAGCTAATTTCAATATGATTTATAACTGATCTAATTGCGCGTTATTCAGAGTCAGCCCACTGCGTCTTGATTAATTACAGATAGCTAAAGTGTTAATTGTCATGAAGTCACGAAATATATTCGTGACGGTATAGTTGTTTTTGCTAATTATCCCGTCGAGTACTGGCTCTGTTATTCACTGCTTTATTTTGTTGTCTGTTCAACTTTTACCTGATGGTAAGTCATGATGAAGAAAATAATTGCCGTTGCGGCTTTTCTGCTGTGTACCACGGCAGCGCAGGCCGGTATTGTCATGGGTGGAACCCGTGTGATTTATCAGGAAGGGAAGCGTGAAGCCGCTATTTCAGTCACCAATGCCGATACCCATACGCCCTATCTGGTGCAGTCGTGGGGGCTTTGTTGAATAAATCAGATTTCGGGTA
>NZ_KV792567.1:0-3355 GCF_001808265.1 Klebsiella sp. HMSC16A12 | reverse complement strand
AGCAAAAGTTCGATTTATTCAACAAAGCCAAAGGAAAATCATTATAGCACTATCCAGTAATTCATAAGGAATTATGGCGTAGAGAATATCCGATGTTTACTGGCTTAAATTTCGCTGAAAAAAACTACGGCTGTTCAGTAGATACAGGTATCGGAATGCCCAGAACTTCCGTCATTCCGGCCCCGGTAGGGCAGTGGAACAGCGAAAGGTGATTGCCGTGCTTCGCCTGTCCAACCGGTGACAGCGAACGAAGAAATATCTATTCGTCCCCTATGGACGGTTCCGGTTAACGTCCTCAAAATGGTCAATGTCTCTAGGCTTTCAGGGATCCGCTTGGCCCGCTTATCCAACATTTCGCAGATCCTTTCCGGATCAAGCAGGATCTAACCTTTCAGCAAGCCAATCCGTCAGTCAATTAGCCCATCAGAAGCCCGTAAACGCTCTCTGGACACATTTATCAGAAAAAAGGTATCTACCTACGTAAAAATTTTACGATTAATCCTGTGGCGTTTGAGGGGCATTTTGTCCTGGAGGCGGTTATTTTCACAGTTCGCGGTTCCAAAATTCTACCACCAGCATTACTTGGCAGAGATACAACACCCATTGTCATATTTTTTATCATATTAATAAACAACAGTTTTTAAAGCAAAATGACAGCGCTCGTACGTTGTTTTTTCCGCTTGTTTGCCGTTGTTTATCCCGATCTGGAATCCAGCTTCGGGAGGTACAGGGGGCGAATACCCAGAAAGGAGCTATTTTGCTGGTTTTGTGAGCAATCTGGAGGGGCAAGACACTTATCACCGTTATCCACAGGGTATAACCAATAATAGATCCCAATATGATCCAAGATCTAACCCAAATAAAACCTAAAGGATCCCCGTTCCTTCATCCCATTGATTATATGAGAAAAATCGTAATTTTTTTACATCGTTCGTACGGGGTTTTGACGCCGTTCGTACGTGGTTTTGTCATTGCTAGGTTGAAATTAGTCATCGTTTGTATGTACTTTTAACATCATTGATATGATATTAGGTACACGTTCGTACGTTTGTACAAGGATAGCCTGTGAAGAAAGTAAACCAAGAAATATCTAACGATATCAGTAGGAAGAGTGATTTTTCTTTTGAAGTGACAGGACAAACAGGCAAAGTTACTCACTTCGCACCTGGGAACACAGGCACTGTTCAACCCGTTGCGCTGCTAAGACTAGGGGTATTTGTCCCGACTCCCCTGGCTACAGGCAAAACACATTCCATTGATAAAGTCGTGACTATGGACGTGTCAAACGAGCTCCAGCATATGGAGGTCGCTTCCAGTGAAGGGTACAAGGAGATCTCCCTGTCGAGCCCCCGGTTGGATATGAACACCGATTTTCGAGTCTGGCTGGGAATTGTCAGGACGATTCACGATTTTAACGATGTCTCAGTTTCGGGAAGAATAAAATTACCTTTCTCAATGTTCCTCAAAAACTGTGGATTTGACCCAGCACGATCGAATAAGCACATGAAAGCACGTATCGACGCCTCGATGGTTAAGCTAAGAATGGTGACCTTTCAGTTCAGAAACGAAGATTCCACGCTTATTACCGGCCTGATAAACTGGGCACGTTATAACATCAAAACCAATGAGATCGAGATAGAAGGTGACCCCCGCATCAAAGAGCTTTACGCGATTGATTATAAGGTTTTTTTGCGGCTTAAGGCACTGGACAGCTTACAACGAAAAGAGTCTGCACAGGCGTTGTATACATATCTGGCGAGCTTGCCTAAGAACCCGGCCCCAATCAGCATGAAGCGATTCCGAGACCGACTGCGGTTAACTTCCCGCGTCTCCGCTCAGAATGAAATTATACGTCGCTCACTTCATGAGCTACATGAGATAGGTTATCTGCAATACCATGAAGAGAAGGTCGGTAGAAACATCAAATTTCATATCCTAAAAAGAAGCCCATCTCTCGGTGCGAAAAAGGAACCTATTCTGGCACCCGCGCAAAATGCCCCGATCCTGGATGACTCGTTGCTGGAAAAACTGAAAATGATGAAAGCAGCTGGGTTTACCGGCGAAGAGATTGCTGCAGTTCTTGTTTCCATCGATAAGATGAAAAAGATAAACGGCACGAAAAATGATGAAGAGGCCGAAGACGCGGATTTTAGCGAGGAGTGAGACTGCCCGACTAACATTGGGAGACTTGGCTTTCTGAAACTACACGGGAAGCGCTTCCCTACCGTTCAGGGATACCATGAGACTCGTTCATTTCCTGATTGCCTTCCTTCGGACGCAAAAAACCCTGGGGCATTTCCCATCTAACTATCAAAACGTCATCGTTCGTACGTTCAAGGTCTCCGGATGCGTGTATCCGGACCTATTGTCATCGTTCGTACGTTAACGTACTTTGCTCGTCGAAAATACTCCCGACAAAAATGCATATGCCAGGAACGTTCTGGAACAAAACAGATTGTGTAAATTGATAATTAATTCATAAAAATCAATTGGATATATTGTCACGAACTACATATACACCTTACCTTCACTCATACTGTCTTCTAAAGACAGTTTCCGCTATCAC
The DNA here is from genome assembly GCF_001808265.1 of Klebsiella sp. HMSC16A12. NCBI lineage: Bacteria > Pseudomonadati > Pseudomonadota > Gammaproteobacteria > Enterobacterales > Enterobacteriaceae > Klebsiella > Klebsiella sp. HMSC16A12. Next base: position 789 of record NZ_KV792567.1, on the reverse strand, counting down.
TAGCGCAACGCAAAAAGTCATCGTTCGTACGTATGAGCGATGACAAAATCGATCAGAATCATTGTTCTACTGCACAGAAAATCTGATATCAGATGTGTGCGGAACTAGTCTCCGGCCTAAACCCTTAACATTCAGCGTTATTTAATTGGTATTGATACTCGTACGGCGGTACTCCCTTACTCAAAAGTAACTTTTCATACTTAACTTGCCCGATGCGTTGTCCTGTTTTGAAACTCACCAAAGTTTTCCAGACAGCGCGCTTTAGAGACTCAATCGCCCACCACTTAACTTGGACAAAAAGTTACTTTTGGCGATAAGCCCTGTCAGAGCAGCTGATCCCGTTTCGTCGTGCATCCGGACGAACATATAAATGAGAGATTGGACAGAGCAAGGCGTCGAAGGCCAAAATTGATCCGTCTCTCGTACGTCTGGCTTGTCCTGGCCTCAAGTGATCACTCAAGGCTTATCGCAATCAAAAGTAACTTTGTTAAACAACCTCACCAGCTTTTGCTTCGGAAATCCGTTGCTAATCACGGGTAAGACAATTTTACAGAGTCAGCGAATTATTTTTCGTAACTAAGGAATGTTTTTTCGGGAGGTAAACAAGAAAATGTCATTACATATCAGAGCTGTATAAATACACAGTTCTTGAATATGACCGTCGCCGTTTTTCTGAACGATTGGGGTAATAATAAATATCCTGGAACACGTTTTTTTCAGCGTAAAAGACATGGTTAAGCATTTAGCCCATTGAGTATGACCTGCTCCCCGTTGATTAGTACACCCCGA